>JAQGHK010000049.1 GCA_028288875.1 Phycisphaerales bacterium
TGCGCGCGGTGAACCGGAACCCGCGTTCGACGGCGACGACATCTCCGTACGGAGGTTTTTGATCAGCATCTGGTTGCCCAGCACGATTACGCCGGCGGCGATCAGAATCGTCACGCACAGTACGGCCAGTTGTCCGTTCTTCATTTCAAATTCCTCTGTCGATTCGATTGATGCGACCGGCGCTTTGGTCGCCCGCGTGCGCCGCTGATCGGCCGCGATGGCGAGCAACAGCAACAGACCTTTTAAAATCCCCGCAAGCTCCGGCGGGCCGTCGGCCAGACGCAATCCGTTTTCCAAAAGGGCCAACGCTAGCAGGCCGAGCAATGTTCCAACAATACTGCCGCGTCCGCCGAAAATACTGGTGCCGCCCAGGACGACCGCGGTAATGGCAGACAATTCATAGCCGGTGCCTGCATCCGCCTTGGCCTGCCCTACGCGGGCGACGTAGACGATCGCCGCGATGCCGGCGCACAGGCCGCTGAGCACGTAAACGGTGGTAAGCCGGCGTTCCACCGGCAGGCCGGCGTAGCGAGCGCCGTCGGGCGCGAAGCCGATCGCTTCGATCGATCGGCCGACCGTCGTGCGGTGCAGCAGCACATAAAACGCGATCGCCGCGATCACGAGCAGCGTCGCCTGCATCGGCCACGGGCCGATCGCGCCTTGGCCGATCGACAGGAACGCGGGCGGAAAGTTCGTGTAATTCACGGCCCCGCCGGTGATGCCCTCGGCGATGCCACGGAACAGCGAAAACGTCGCCAGCGTGACGATGAGCGGCGGCACCTTCAGCCGCGCGACCGCTAGGCCGTTCAATGCGCCGCCGAGCACGCCCACGGCGATGGCCAGCGCCGCCGCGATCGGCCACGGCACACCTGCGTCGTGCTGCAGTTTGCCAAAGGTGATGGCCGCGAGCGCCATCATTGAGCCGACGGAAAGATCGATGCCGCCCGACACGATCACCGGCGTCAGGGCCAAAGCGATCAGGCCCAGTTCGACATTCAACCGCAACACTTCGACGGCGTTAGCGAAGCTGAAAAAGTTCGTGCCGGCGAGGCCGAAGATGAGTAATTCCAGCGCAATGACCGCGCCAAGCACCGCAAAGGGGCGAAGGCCAGCGAGTGTGGACGAATGGCTGGCCATCAGATTGCGAGAACGCCCCCGAATGCGTGGCTGCCTCTGGTCCCCTCTCCCGTGTACGCACGGGAGAGGGTTAGGGTGACGGCGAGCGGCGAGTTGGCCGGTCGGCGGGCGTGAGCGTAACAGTGGATTGCGGGCGTTTGATCTGCTGCGTCGTCGCCCCTCTCCCTAACTCTCGCCCGGATTACCGGGAGAGGGGACCAGAGGCCGGTCGATTGGTAGCTGCGGCCGCTCATTCCTTGCCCGCCCGGAAAAGTCGATCGGACGCAACGGCCGTCAGGATAATCGCCCCCTGCACAGCGCGTTCCCATTGCGCAGGGAGTTTCAGAAAGGTCAGCGCGGAGCCGATGGTCGTCAGCAGTGCCACGCCGACCAGCGTTCCCCCGAGTGTGCCGCGGCCGCCGCTGATGGCGGTGCCGCCGACGACGACGGCGGCGATGACGGTGAGTTCCAGGCCAAAGCCCGCATTCGGATCGACCTGCGGAAACCGCACGGCGTTCAGCATCGCAGCCAAGCCGACCAAACCGCCAGCGATCACAAAGACGGCGAACGTCACGTGCTTCGGCCGGACACCTGCAAGCCGGGCCGCATCGGCATCCGAGCCGACGGCATACACCGCGCGCCCCCCGGCCAGGTTTGAAGCAATCCAGCCGACGATGGCCCCCACGGCCAGCGCACTGCCCAGCACGGCCCACTCGCCGACCGACTGATTCAAGCCAAACCACTGAAACGCCGCCGGCAGGTTATTCACCGCTTCCCCTTCACGGGTCCAGCGGACGGCTTCGCGCCAGATCACCATCGTCGCCAGCGTGACCACGATCGACGGCAAGCGCGCAAATGCCACGAGCGCGCCGTTCACGCTGCCCATCAGCATGCCGAGCACGATCGTCAGCACCGCGACGGCCGGCATCGGCACGCCGACTTTGGCGGCCAAAGCAGCGACGATGCCGCAGGCGGAAAATTGGGAGCCGATGGAGATATCAATCTGCCGGGCGACGATCACCAGCGTCATCCCGGCCGCCGCGACCAGCACCGGGGCGGCCCGCACCCAAGTGCCGCGGAATTCACTGCGGAAGAACGTCGGCGCGAGCATCGCAAGTGCCGCCAGCAGCAGGCCGTAGGCGAGGGCGACGCTGGCCTCGCGTCGGTAGCGATACAGCGCTCGCGTCATCGCCGCACCCCGGCCGACGATACCGTTGCGGCGGCGGCCTGGCCGTTCAAAGCGAGGTCGAGCAGGTTTTCCTGCGTCGCGTCTTTTCGGTCCAAAGTGGCAACGATCCGGCCGCCTTTCATCACGGCGATGCGGTCGCTCATGCCGAGCACTTCCGGGAGCTCTGACGAAATCAGAATGACGGCCAGCCCGCGCCCGGCGAGTTGGCCGATGAGCTTGTGGATTTCAGCCTTCGCGCCGACGTCTACGCCTTGCGTTGGTTCGTCCAGAATCAGCACGCTCGGTTCGGCCGCCAGCCAGCGGGCGAGGGCGACCTTCTGCTGGTTGCCGCCGGACAGATTCCCGACGGCGAATTCCACGTCCGGCGTCTTCGTGCCCAGCCGGGCCACAAAATCGTCGGCCGAGCGGCGTTCGGCGCCACGGTCGATCAACGACGCGCTCGAGACGCGTTCCAGCGTGGCAAGCGTGGTGTTGGAGCAGACCGAAAAATCGAGGATCACCCCATGCCGGCGGCGGTCTTCCGGCAGGTAAGCGATGCCGGCCGCAATCGCGTCGGCCGGCTTGCGGAGCGTTATCGCCCGGCCGTTCAGCGTGATCGTCCCGCCGTCCGCCGCCTCCAGGCCGAACAGCACGCGGGCCAGTTCCGTTCGGCCGGCCCCGACCAGGCCGGCCAAGCCGACGATCTCGCCGGCGCGGACGGTCAGGCTTACGTCCGATATCCCGGCGGCCTTCGAGGACAGGCCACGCGTTTCCAGAACGACATCGCCGATCGGCACGGTCTGCTTATCAAACACCGCATCCAGCGACCGGCCCACCATCAGGCGGATCATTTCCGGCGGCGTGATGTCGGCGGCCTGCTGGGTGGTGACGTAACTACCGTCGCGCAGCACCGTCACCCGGTCGGCGATGCGGCGGATTTCGTCCAGGCGGTGCGAGATATAGATGATGCCGACGCCCTGCCGCTTCAGTTCGTCCACGACGCGGAACAAGTTGTCCGTATCTTGCTGACCGAGGGAAGCGGTTGGCTCATCTAATATAAGGACACGGGCGTCGCCGCCGAGGGCCGCCGCGATTTCCACCAGTTGCTGCTGCGGCATCGATAGCGATCGCACTTCGGCGTCCGGATCTATCACGGCCCCCACGCGCGCCAGCAATTCGGCCGCTCGCTGCCGTCGGGCTTTCCATCGCACGACCCGAAATGCCCCACCCGCCTCGGTGCGAAGGGCCAGATTCTCCGCCACGCTGAGGTCGGCAAACAGCGCCGGCTGCTGATAGATGACGCTGATGCCCAGCTTGCGGGCGTGCGACGGCGAGCTTTCGGTTATCGGACGGCCGTCTAGTTCAATCGTGCCGCTGTCAGGCGCGTGGGCGCCGGCAATAATCTTGATCAGCGTCGATTTGCCGGCCCCGTTTTCGCCGAGCAGCGCGTGCACTTCCCCAGCCCGCAAGGAGAAGTCGACGCCGCGCAGCGCCCGGACGCCGCCAAAGGACTTGGTGACGCCGCGGAGGCGAAGCAATTCAGTTGAGTTGTCCCCTGCGATCAGGCTTGCCTCGCTTCCGTCCGCTCGAGTGGAGGGTGATTTATAGCAAAACGACGGGCAAATCGAGTGGGCTATCCAAAAATCGGCACTCGTTCGGCAGGTCCGATAGCGGCAACGTCCGTTTTGCGACCGTCGCGCAATGGCAGTTGGCAACGCGCTTATCAGCCGTGCGGGATGTCCCGTTTATTCCGTGAACGATGGTTAATTCGATCTTGCGGCGGTCCGAAGTTAGGTCGGCACCACTCTGCTTTTGCGGGGTGTAGACCACAGGTCGGTTGTGCCCAGGCCCCCAGGAGTATCCATGTCGAACGACTCGCGTAACGCCCACTTCGCCTCGAACAGCCGCCGCAACATCCTTGGTGCGGCCATCACGCCTCTCTTGGAAACACTTGAAGGCCGTAGCCTTTTCACCGCCAACGCTTTGCCGACGGCCATCGCCGGCGGGCCGTACTCGGTGAATGAAGGTTCCAGCGTTCTGATCAGCGGCCTGAGCTCGACTGATAGCGACGGCACCGTCGCCAGCTACCAGTGGGACACCAACTACTCGGCCAGCAAAGGCTTTAAGAACCGCCTGTCGGGCGGCACCTATACCTTCACCGCCGACGACAGCGGCACGCGACAGATCGCGCTGCGCGTCGTCGACAACAACGGCGCCATCAGCCCCGTCAGCACGGCGACGATCAATATCGCCGACGTCGCCCCGACGATCACGCTCACCGCGCCCACGACCGCGGACGAGGCTTCGCCGGTTGCGATCGCCTGGTCGCACACCGATCCGGGCCTCTCCGACACCGTCACCGCCTGGGACATTGATTGGGGTGACGACACCAGCAGCACCTACGCCGGCACCGCCACCGCGGCCACGCACACCTACGACGAAAACGGCAGCTACACGATGACGCTCACCGCCACGCAGGCGGACGCGACGACGTCGCTCACCCATGCCATCACCGTCAACAACGTCACGCCGATCGTGAACATCACGACCCCGTACGCCACGATCGACGAAGGTGAAATGGCCCAGATCGGCTTCACCTCACCGAACCGCGGCGGCACGCTCGATGGCTGGGCCATCGACTGGGGTGACGGCCAGACCGAAGCGCTGAGCGCTTCGCGCTCGGTCGCGGCCCACTTCTACACCGATAGCGGCAACTACACCGCGACCGTCACCGCCCAGGAACCCGATGGCGGCAGCGGCAGCAGCACGATCGCACTCACGGTGAACAACGTCGCCGCCACGATCACGCAAACCGGCGTCCCGAGCACCGGCACCGAAGGTACGTCCATCACCGTCGGCAGCACGGTCACCGACCCCGGCCAGGATGATACGCACACCTACGGCTGGACGGTCTACCGCAACGGCACGCAGTTCAGCCTGCCCGGCGGCACCACGCTCAACGCATCGAGCTTCACCTTCACGCCCACCGATAACGGCAGCTACGTCACCCGCCTGAGCGTGATGGACGACGAAGGCGCGGTTGCGACGGTCAACAGCACGGCGATCATCGTCGGCAACGTCAACCCGACCGCCAGCATCACCGGCACGCCGGTCGGCTCGATCAATGAAGGCGACCTAGTCAGCCTGACGGCCGTCCCCGCCGATGTGGGCTCGGAAGACACCTTCAGCTACACCTGGTCTGTCACCAAGGACAGCGCCACGTTCGCCCTGCCGTTCGCCACGGCCACGTCGAACGCCACGTTCAACTTCACGCCGACGGATGACGGCAGCTACGTCGCCACGGTCATCGTCGCGGATGACGATCTCGGCACGGTCAGCGTCAGCACGACGGCCATCACGGTCGACAACGTCGCCCCGACGGCGACCGTCACCGGCGAACCGTCCAGCAGCCCCGAAGGCACGGCCATCACGCTGGGCGCTCATCCGCTGGACGCCGGCACCGCCGACACATTCACCTACAGCTGGAGCGTCGAAAAGGACGGCAACCCGTACAACGTCGGCGTCAGCCCGATCAACCAGGCCGCCTTCACCTTCACGCCGACCGACAACGGCGACTACGTCGCCACCGTGATCGTTACCGACGATGACGGCGATTTCGTCAGCACCAGCAGCGCCACCATCCCCGTCACCAACGTCGCCCCGACGGCCACCATCCTCGGCGACACCGCCGGCGATGAAGGCTCGGGCCTGAACTTCTCCGTCGCCCCGGCCGACGTCGGCGCGCTGGACACCACCTTCACCCACGCGTGGAGCGTCACCAAGGGCGGCAACTCGTACGTCACCAACCTGGGTGCAACCAACACGTCCAACTTCACGTTCACGCCGGTTGATGACGGGGCCTACGCCGTTACCGTCGTCACCACAGACAAAGACGGCGACTCGGTAAGCAAGTCCGTCAACGTGACCGTCGCCAACGTGAAGCCGGTCGCCGCCATCACGGGCGCACCGTCCACCAGCCCGGAAGCCACGCAGATCTCGCTCGGCAGCACCGTGACCGACGCCGGCGTGAACGACACCTTCAGCTACGCTTGGAGCGTGGCTAAGGGTTCGAACGCCTACAACGTCGGCAATGCCGTCACCACGAACTCGACCTTCGCCTTCACCCCGGGCGACAACGGCACGTACGTTGTCACCCTCGTCGTTACCGACAACGGCGGCCAGACCCGCACGATCAGCACGTCGGCCATCACCGTGACCAACGTCAACCCGACGGTTTCCGTCAGCGGCGAGCCGGTTGCCCCGATCACGGAAGGCGGCCAAGTTGACCTCGCCGCCGCCGGCGCGGACGTCAGCTCCACCGACACGCTCAGCTACGCCTGGACGATCACCAAGGGCGGCAGCACCTACACCCCGCCAAGCGGCACGGTGTTGAACAACGCCAACCTGTCATTCGTCCCGACCGACAACGGCAGCTACGTTGCCACCGTCGTCGTCACTGATGACGACACCGGCACGGCCACCGCCAGCTCGACGACGATCCTCGTCATCAACGCCGACCCAGTCGCGACCATCACCGGCGCCCCGGCCAGCAGCCTCGAAGGCTCCGAGCTGAACCTCAACGCCAGCGTCGCCGACGACGGCGTGGATGACACTCACACCTACGACTGGACCGTCACCAAGGACAGCGTTCCGGTCGACCTCACCGGCATCATCAGCGACGCCGCCGCGTTCACCTACACCCCGGCGGACAACGGCGACTACGTCATCAGCCTGACCGTCACCGATAACGACAACGGCACGAGCGTCACCAGCGCCAACCTGACCGTCACCAACGTCGCCCCGGCTCCGGTCATCAGCGGCAACAACAGCGTCAACGAAGACGCGCCGATCACCCTGACCGTGGCCGCGAATGATCCCGGCACGGCCGACACCCAGACTTACCTCTGGAGCGTCACCAAGGGCGGCAACGCTTACACAACGAACCTGGGGGCGACCAACACGTCCAGCTTCACCTTCACGCCGAACGTGCAAGGCACATACGTTGTGAGCTGCGTGGTGACCGACAAGGACGCCGCCCATATGACGGCGACCAAGACCATCACGGTCAACAACATCGCCCCGGTTGCGGCCATCACCGGCATGCCGACCGGCCCGCGCGGCGAAGGCTCGCCGATCACGCTTCACGGCTCGGCAACCGACGCCAGCGGCGAAACCGGCCTGACGTATGCCTGGACCGTTAAGCGTGGCGGCGTGAGCTTCGCCCTGCCGGGCGGCACGGTCACCAACGCCCACGACTTCGAATTCACGCCGACCGACAACGGCCTGTACCGCGTGACGCTCGCCGTCACCGACAGCGGTGGCCTGATCGGCACGTCGACCACCAGCAACATGGTCGTCACCAACGCCCTGCCCGATGCGGCCCTCAGCGGCGAGCCGTCCGGCGCCATCGATGAAGGCACCCCGGTCAGCCTGCATGTTGATGCGGCCGATCCGGGCTCGGAAGACACGCTCAGCTACCTGTGGAGCGTCACCAAGGACGGTTCGCCGTTCGCCCTCCCGAATGGCACGGCCACGACGGGTACGAACTTCACCTTCACGCCCACCAACCAAGGCACGTATATTGCCAAGGTCGTCGTGACCGATGACGACGGCGGCCCTGCCAACGTCAGCACCGCGGGCATCGTGGTGAACAACGTGATTCCGGTCGCGGCCATCACTGGCGAACCGATGACGTCCGTCGGCGAAGGCTCCACCATCAGCCTCGGCAGCACGGCCACCGATCCGGGCACGGCCGACACGTTGACCTACAGCTGGTCGGTCGAGAAAGACGGCAGCCTGTTCGAATTGCCGAACACGCTTAACACCGCCGGCTCGTCCTTCAGCTTCGTGCCTAGCGATGAAGGCTCGTACGTGGTCAGCCTTGTCGTCAGCGACGGAACGGACATTGTCACGACCAGCACCGACGTGATCAGCGTCGATAACGTCGCCCCGACCGGCACGATGTCCCTCCCTGCGTCGGGCATCGAAGGCTCGCCGCTGACCCTCACGGTTGCGGCCGCCGATGCCGGTGTGAACGACACGCTGACTTACGCATGGAGCGTCACGCAGGACGGCAACCCCGTCACGCTGGACAGCGACGTCGCCACCGACGGCACCTCCTTCACCTACACGCCGAACAACAACGGCTCGTACGAATTCAGCTGCGACGTGGCCGACGGCACGAGCATCACCACGCTCAGCCAGACGGTCGCCGTTGCCAATGCCGATCCGGCGGTCAGCCTGACCGACGTGCCCACCACGGGCGCGGAAGGCACGGCCATCACCGTCGGCAGCACCGCTTCCGACGTACCGGCCGACACGCTCAGCTACGGCTGGTCGGTCTACCGCGACGGCGAACTCTACAGCCTTGATAGCGATGTCGTGACCAACGGCACGAGCCTGACCTTTACGCCCTCGGATGACGGCAGCTATGTCGTCCGACTCAGCGTCACGGACGGCGACACCGGG
>JAQGHK010000063.1 GCA_028288875.1 Phycisphaerales bacterium
GACCGCATCGGCGATAAAGCCGGGCTGTACACGCAGTTCGCCTGCGGCGACACGCCGCGCAACGTCTGCTCGTGCCCGCTGGCCGGGATGCTGAAGAACGAATACGTCGGCATCGGCAACCTGCCCAAGCAGTTGTCGGACATGTTCAAGGCGGCCGGCAAAGATCTGAGCAATCTTCCGCGGAAGTTTAAGACGACCATCAGCGGATGCCCGCTGCATTGCAATCAGCCGCAGATCAATGACGTCAGCGCCTTCGGCGTTCGCCGGATTGTCGACGGCCAAGTCCAAAAGGGCGTTGGCATCCTCGTCGGCGGCGGCCTCTCCAGCACGCCGCATTTCGGCCAGTCGCTCCGCGTCTTCATCCCCGAAGACAAGATGGCCGAGCAGATCCCGCTGATCTGGCGGCACATGTGCGAACTGTTCCGCGACAGCGACGAACTGCGCTTCAAGCGCATTCGCGCGCGGCTGAAGTTCCTGGTGGCCGACAAGGGCTGGGAATGGATTCGCGATGAGTTGGAAAAGCGCATCGGCTTTGCGCTGATCCACGACGACAGCATCGTCTACCCGCGCGGCGCGCTGCACACCGACCACGTCGGCATCGGCGAACAGAACAACGGCAACTTCTACGTCGGCATCCCGATCGAACGCGGTCGCTGGACGGCCGACCAGATGCTGGCGGTCGCCGAACTGACCGAAAAATATGGTGACGGCGACAAGGCCGAAATCCGCCTCAGCCAGAAGCAGAACGTCATCATCACCGACGTGCCCGAAGCCAACGTGGCGAAGCTGGTCGCCGAGCTGAAAACGCATGGCCTCGATCCGGAAGCGCCGCTTTGGCGGCAAAATCTGGTCAGCTGCACCGGCACGCAGTTCTGCAACTTGGCCGTCACCGAGACCAAACAGCGGGCATTCGAGCTGCTGAAATATCTTGAAGAAACGACGAAAATCGACAGCCCGATCATGCTCAGCATGAGCGGCTGCCCGAACAGCTGTGCTCAGTATCAGGTGGCCGACATCGGACTCACGGGCACGAAGAGCCAATGGGAAGGCGAAAAGGTCGACGCGTTCGATCTCTGCGTTGGCGGCCGCTTCGGCGAGAACCCGGAATTCGTCCGGCCGCTGTTTGAGAAAGTGCCGTCACCGATCCTGCACCGGCAGATTCAGCAGGTCGTCAATGCCTACCTGGAAAACCGTGTCGATCCGGAAACGGATGAAGACCCGGAAACCTTCCGCGACTTCATCGACCGAGTGGAGCTGGACGAGCTGCGCAAGTGGTCGGCCATTCCCGAATGGAAGCCCGCGCCGCCGAAGGTGAAGCGCACGCCGGCCAAGCCTGCGTCGCCGGCAAATGCCGCCGTCGCGGTCGCTGCAGGTGACACAACGGCCGCTGAAGATCCCACGGCCTGAGCGACTTTCCCCCTCTCTCGTTGCGTACAGCGGGAGAGGGGACCAGATGCCGCAGGTGTCAGCGTCACAGCGCCGCGATATCCTCACGGCGATGGAACTGAAACCCGCCCGCCATCTTTGGGGCGTTACTGAATCGTGGGAAGCCGTTTTCCCCAAGATCAAGGCCGCCGGCTATTCGCTGGTCGAGCTGTATCAGCCTGCATGGACCGAGCCGGATCGCGATCGCCTCACCAGCCTGCTGCAGCAGCACGAGTTCGGCCTGATCCTCCAAGGGCTGACGACAGGGCAGACCGTCGCCGAGCATCTCGTGTCGCTTCGCATGTTCGCCGGCGCGGCCAAGGATTTGGGCGCGACAATGTTGAACGTTCACAGCGGCCGCGACGCTTTCACAGATTCCGAAGCCGATTCGTTCTATCGCGAAGTGGTGGAGATCGAGAAAGATCTGCCGTTCCCCGTCGTCCATGAAACCCACCGCGGCCGAGTGTTTTTCAGTCCGTGGCGGACGCGCGACGTTCTGCTGAAGTTTTCCTCGCTCAAGCTCTGCTGCGATTTTTCGCACTGGGTGTGCGTCGCCGAGCGCCTCGACTGGGACGATGCGGCCAACAGCATTCTGAATCTTTGCGCCGACCGCGCCGTGCACATCCACACTCGCGTCGGCTACGAAGAGGGCCCGCAAGTGCCCGACCCATCGGCCGCGGAATACCAGGTTCACCTCGACAAGCATTTCGAGTGGTGGAACGTCATCTGGAAAGCGCAGGCCGCCCGCGGAATGAAGTACAGCACGTTCGCGCCGGAGTTCGGCCCGCCGGGCTATCTTCACACGATGCCGCACACCAATGAGCCCGTGGCCGACCTGTGGAACGTGTGCGAATGGATGAAGGAAGAAGTGCTGCGGCGGTACCCAAAATGAAGAAGACCGCCCTCTCAAAATTTACGAAAAAAGCCGACAAGAAATCTGCACCGGCCAAGCTACCGGTAAAGGAATTGCTCGCCAAAGAGCGGACGAAAAAAGAACGGCCGATGTGGTTCGATATCGAACCCGTCGGCAAATGGACGCCCGCGCTCACGCACCTTCGCCGCGACAAGGTGATGAAGAAAATCATCGACCGCATCGGCCCTTGCACGCTGCGGCCGCGGCGGGATTACTTCGTCAAACTCGTTCAATCGATCCTCAGCCAGCAGGTCAGCGTCGCGGCCGCCGCATCCATGTATCGAAAACTCGCCGGCCAGTTCGTTGGCAAGAAAGTGACGCCGGCGGACGTCGTGAAGTTCCTCAAAGAGAGCGACGAAGAACTCATCCGCTCCTGCGGCCTGAGCCGGCAGAAGCGGGCCTACGTGCTCGACCTGGCCGAGCGGTTTCACAGTGGCAGCATCCCGTCGCACAAGTTCTCAAAGATGACCGACGAGCAGATCATCGAGAACCTGACCCAGATCAAAGGCATCGGCCGTTGGACGACGGAGATGCTGTTGATCTTCGCCCTTAATCGTCCGGACGTTTGGCCCGTGGATGACCTCGGCGTTCAGGAGGCCGTAAAGCGTGCCTACAACATGCCCGAGCGCCCCAAGGCGAAAGAAATTCTCAATTTCGGCGACAAGTGGAAGCCGTATCGATCCATCGCGACGTGGTATCTGTGGCGGTCGAAAGACGGGTGATCAGTCCGTAGCTGCGACGCCTGCGTCGCCTTGCGGCGCGACTTCGGACATTGCCCGCAAGGCGACGCTGGCGTCGCAGCTACGACGAATGCGTCCGATAACGATTCGCCTTGCCAGTCGACGCGCATTCTGCACGATAAGACTGAGACGCACGAAAGGTTTGCATGAAGGGCATCATTCTCGCCGGCGGGTCCGGCACTCGGCTTTATCCGCTCACGTTATCGATCAGCAAGCAGATGCTGCCGGTCTACGACAAGCCGACGATCTATTACCCGCTGTCGGTCCTGATGCTGGCCGGCATTCGCGAAGTGCTGATCATCAGCACGCCGCGGGATCTGCCCATGATCGAGAAGCTGCTGGGCACCGGCGAAGACCTCGGGATGAAGTTCTCGTACAAGGTGCAACCCGAGCCGAAGGGCATCGCCCAAGCGTTCACGCTTGGCGCCGATTTCATCGCCGGTGACAGCGTCTGCCTGATCCTCGGCGACAACATTTTCTACGGCGCGGAGATCACCGATCTTCTGGAAAAATCGTCCACGCTGACTACCGGCGCGCACGTCTTTGCCTACAAAGTGAAGGACCCCGAGCGGTACGGTGTGGTGGAATTCGACAAATCCGGCAAGGCCATCAGCGTCGAAGAAAAACCCAAGCAGCCCAAGAGCAATTACGCGATCACCGGCCTGTATTTTTACGACAAGGACGTCGTCAGCATCGCCCAGAACCTGACGCCCTCCGCCCGTGGCGAGCTTGAAATCACTGACGTCAATAAGGCCTACCTCGCCCGTGGCGACCTGATGATTCAGCCCATGGGCCGCGGCGTCGCGTGGCTGGATACTGGCACGTATGACTCGCTGCTCAGCAGCTCACTGTTCGTCCAAACCCTGGAAGAACGCCAGGGCCTGAAGGTGGCGTGCATTGAGGAAGTCGCCTTTATGAAAGGCTTCATTGACGCTGTCGGCCTGCAGAAGCTGATCGAAAAGGCGGGCAAGAGCGATTACGGCGCGTATCTGAAGCGCGTACTTGCCGACGCCTCGGTGTAAACTGTCGGCCATGGTCCATGGCATCCACCACGTGCAGTTGACCGTCCCGCCGGAGAAGCTGGCTGAAACGAAGGCGTTTTACGTCGATCGGCTGGGCTTCGTCGAAGTGGACGAACCGTTTGGCATCGAGGGGTTCTGGCTGGCGGCGGGGGCGCAGCAGTTACACATGCGGGTGGAAGCCGACGTGCCGCGGCACCTCACGCGGGCCCATCCAGCGTTCGTTGTCGACAATTTATCGGCCATTCATGCCGAACTCATCGGGAGCGACTGCATCATAGATCCGCAGGCACCCTTTGATGGCTATGAGCGCATCCATGTGATCGACCCCGGCGGCAACCGCATCGAGTTGATGCAGAAGACGACCGACGGCGTTTAGACACCAGGAATGCCGCCGTGCGGCGAATCGTCCGCTAACATTCCCGTGCGCGACATTCCCGGCTAACGTACCCCGGTCGGCGGTGCCGATGGGGTAATGAGATGACAAAGACTTTGCTCGTGACCGGCGCGGCCGGGTTTATCGGATCTAATTTCGTCCGCATGCTCGTCAAGCGGCGGGAATCCGTGAAGATTATTGCATTCGATAAACTCACCTATGCCGGCAACATGGCCAATCTGGCCGATCTGCTCGGCGATCAGGTCGTCTTCGTTAAAGGCGACATCTGCGATCCCGCCGCCGTCACCAAGGCGATCGAGGACTATCGGGTCGACGAAATCGTCCACTTCGCTGCCGAGAGCCATGTCGATCGCAGCATTCTCGGCAGCGGGCCGTTTGTGCAGACGAACGTCGTGGGCACTCAGGTATTGCTCGATGCCGCCCGGGCGAAGGACATCACGAAATTCCTCTACGTCAGCACCGACGAGGTCTACGGCACGCTGCCCGAAGATCAGCCCGACGTGAAGTTCACCGAAGAAACCCCGCTGCAGCCCAACAGCCCGTATTCGGCCAGCAAGGCCGGCGGCGATGTGCTGGTCCGCAGCTATTTCCACACCTTCAACATGCCGCTGCTGACCACGCGCTGCAGCAACAACTACGGCCCGTATCACTTCCCCGAGAAGCTGATCCCGCTGTTCGTCACGAACCTGATGGAAGGCAAGCAGGTTCCGCTGTACGGCGACGGCAAGAACGTGCGCGACTGGCTGTACGTGGAAGACCACTGTGACGCCATCTGGACTGTGCTGCAGCGGGGCGCTTTCGGCGAGGCGTACAACGTCGGCGGCAACAACGAGATGACGAACCGCCAGATCACCGAAACGATCCTCAAGGCCATGGACAAGCCATGGGACCAGTTCGTCAAATACGTGCAAGACCGCCCCGGCCACGACCGCCGTTATGCGATCGACGCGACGAAGATCAAAGAACACCTCGGCTGGGAACCCAAGTTCCGCTTCGACTCGGCCATCAAAACCACAATCCAGTGGTACCGCGATAACGAGAAATGGTGGCGCGACATCAAGAGCGGCGATTATCTGAAGTATTACGACACGCAGTACGCGGGTCGGTAAAAGAGTTCCATATGTTCGGTCGCTTTGAGATCACTTTTCTAGCCGTCTTTGTGACTGTGACTGGGATCTTGGGATCAATCGTCAACGGAGCGATTCGGCGTACTAACGGCACCAAAGCAATCGAGCGTTGGGCACTCGAAAATCAGTACGAAGTGCTAGACGCAGCAGAATGGAACTTGCCGGCGGGTCCGTTCTTCCGGCGCAAAGGGCCCGGCCAGACGATCTTCCGGATTTCCGTGCAAGACAGTGAAGGCCGAGTGCACAGCGGCTTGATTCTGTGTGGGCCATATTTGCGAGGCCTCAAGAGCAAAACGCCGACCGTTGCCTGGGATCAGGAATTGACCAAATCATGAGCAACGTCTTCGATCGCATCCTCGTCACCGGCGGCAAAGGCATGTTGGCCTGTGCCTTCAAACAGCGCTTCGCCGGCGGCCAGCTCAACGTTAAGTTCGCTGATCGCACTATCTGCGACGTGTGCGATGAAGACTCCGTCAAACGTGCGTTTCACGACATCCAACCCACGCTGATCCTCAACTGCTCGGCCTACACCAAAGTCGATCTGGCCGAAAAAGAACAGGCCGCGGCGGACCAATGCAACGGCTACGGCGTCGGTCACCTCGCGTCGCTCTGTCGTGATTACAACGCGATGCTGGTGCACTTCAGCACCGACTATGTGTTTGACGGCACGCTCAGTCGGCCGCTTCAGCCAGGCGATCCGCTCGGGCCGCTGGGGGCGTACGGCAAGTCCAAACTCCTCGGCGAAAAGCTCCTTCAGGAAAACGCCCCGGCCCGCTGGCTGATCCTCCGCACCGCCTGGCTCTACGGCCCCGGCGGCCCGTGCTTCCCGGCCACCATGGTCAACGTCGCTAAGCAGGGCAAGCCGCTAAAAGTCATCGACGACCAGCACGGCACGCCGACGTTCACCTACGATCTCGTCGAAGCCACGCTAAACCTGATCCATCTCGGCGCGAATGGCATCTGGCACCTCACCAACAGCGGCGAGACGACCTGGTACGACTTCACGGCCGCCATTCTTGAAGAGTTCGATCTAAAAACCGACCTCTCGCGCACCACCAGTGCCGACTGGAAGAAACTCAAACCCGATTCCGCCCATCGCCCGGCCTACAGCGTGCTGGACGTCACGCCGTACGAACAGTTCACGCACCTGCCCATGCCCGGCTGGCGGGATGCGCTGCACCGTTACCGCACTGCCCTGGAACAGCCTGCCGCGCTATAATTTGGTGTGATTCAGCCGGCCGAGGAAATGTGTGCACTGTGAGAGCGCGTCGTCCCGCGGCGGCTGATCACACTGCACCATCTCAAGCCAAAATCGCGCGGCGGGCGTTCCGAGCACCGTGTGCCGCTTTGCCGGCCGTGTCATAAGCAGATTCACGCCACCTTCGATAACAAGACGTTGGAACGTTCGCTCGCCGACCTGGCCGCGTTGCGGCAGCATCCGGCGATGGGGCCGTTTCTGAAATGGATCGTGAAGCAGGCGCCGGATCGGAACTTTCGGACCGTCACGTCCGACGCCCATCCGGGAAAACGTCGACGGCGGTAAGTGCGAAAATCAGGAAACTTACCAACGGAAAACGCCTCGCCGGCTAGGGGGGTAAGCACGGCGAGGCGTTTAAATGTAAGAAAGGGAACTGGGCAGTGATCAGAGCGAGCTGTTGACCGAGTTCCAGCGGGCCAGCACCTTTGTGCCGAGCTTGCCGATGACGAACACACAACCAACGACGATCAGGCCAGCGATCAACGCGTATTCGATCACTTCAGCGCCCGACTCATCGTGAACGAGCCTCTTAAACATCTTCTTAGCAGCGTTCATTTATGTCCTCCGTGCAGGGGGAAAGAGAGTCGGGAAAAACATCGCCGGGCGGTTAGGCCCGGCGACGTTGTATTGTTACAGCGAGCTGTTCAAGCTGTTCCAGCGAGCCAGAACCTTGGTACCGATCGCACCGATGACGGCGATAGCGGCAACCACGATCAGGCCGGCGATCAGGGCGTATTCCAAAACTTCGCCACCCTGTTCGTCCTTGATCAGCTTCGAAACGATGTTCTTGACCTTCGACATGGGATCTCCTTTTTTCGATCTGTCGACCTAAGCAGTTCCCGAGTCGGGGCATCCCCCAGGAGATCGTGGCGACATTGCCCGATCGGCTCGAGAGTAAGTGCATCGCACCGACGGGAACGAACACCGTTCTCTCATCGCGATCAGCCCTTTAAAAAGACACTGATCGTTACCTTAGTTAAATCGGATTCACGTGAGGGTCAGTCAAGGAAATGTGGCGGAATTTTCTTAGGAACGCGTTATGCGGACGTAAACCGAAAATCGGACGTTCAGCACGTGGGTAGTTCTGCCAATGATGCGGCCGAAGCGGCTTATACCTTCGGGATATCCCCGCCATTGCCGGCGAGGATTCCCGATGACACCCGCGCGTGCTCCGCGGCCACCCACGGAATCGTATCCTTGTTCCGCTCCATCCAGAGCGGGATGGGCGTGTGAAGCCCTTTCTTGTCGAGTTCGCTGAACTCGACCACGGTATCCGCGCGGCTGTAGCCGCTCAGGTCGTGCAGCTTCCCCATGTGGATGCAGTCGGTCGGGCAGGGCTCGGTGCACAGGGCACAGAACAGGCACTTGCTGTAGTCGATGGCGAACCGAATCATCTTGCCGTTCTTCGGGTCGGATTCGTCGACGAGGCCGCTGACCTTATCAATGCGGCGGGGGGCGGTCTTCTCAATATAGATGCAGTCGACCGGGCAGGCCTTGGCGCACAGGTCACAGGCAATGCACTTGCTCTGCTCGAACTCATGTATGCCGCGGTAGCGGGGGGCGAAGCTCAAACGCTGCTCAGGGTAGTTGACCGTGACGGGCTTAATGAAGATGTAGCGGAGCGTGATCTTCATCCCGACGACCACGCCGTGCAGGGTGTCGTAGATATCGCGAAAGTATTGGCCGACGGTGGCGCGGGGATATTGGCCTTGCGGGAAGCTCACACCCCGCAAGGTAGAGGGGGGTGCGGGCAAAGTCTACAGAGAATGGGCGGTAACGGCCGATAACGTTTCAAAGCTGTTGCAAGGGAGTGCAAAAATGAAACGTGAATGCTCGATTGAGCGTGCCTGGCGTGTTTTCCTGGGCCTGATGATCTTCAGCGCCGCGGCATTTGCCGTGCTGCTGATCTATAGCGCCTTCTTCGC
Organism: Phycisphaerales bacterium; assembly: GCA_028288875.1. GTDB lineage: Bacteria > Planctomycetota > Phycisphaerae > Tepidisphaerales > Tepidisphaeraceae > RYN-431. The sequence goes on from JAQGHK010000063.1 coordinate 8,805, forward strand.
CGCGTTGACCCGGCAGTGGCAGGCGACCAGCGTCTACCTGATCATGGCCAGCGGCCTGGCCGCGGGGACAAGCTGGCTGTGCTATCACCGGACGGAATTGGTCGGACTGCACTGATTAATTAAGCTCTGGGTGCCACAGGTCTCGGAATACCGCGACCTGTGGCACCCGTAATCCTATCTTTTGATGATTACTGATCTGGCCGATGCAACCGCCGGCCCGTCAGTCGCACGAACACATCGTCCAGCGTCGGCCGACCGACGGTCACGCTTTCGATCAGCCCCGGTGCCGCCTCGATGAGGTGCGGCACAAACAGGTGAGCGCTTGGCCGTTCAATATGCAGCCGGTCGTCGATTTGCTTGGCCAGCACGCCGAGCTTGGTCTGGATCATATCCCGCAGCAGCGGGAGGTCCGGCCCGGAGAATTTGATCACGTCGCCGCCGATGTCGTCCTTCAGCTGGTCCGGTGTGCTGTCGGCCAGCAGCTTGCCTTCATCCAGAATCGCCAGCCGATCGCAGCGGTCGGCCTCATCCATCAGATGCGTGGTGAGCAGGATCGTCAGCCCGGGCTGATTCTTCCGCAGCTCAGCCAGCAATCGCCACAGTTCGATTCGCGCTGACACGTCCAGGCCGGTGCTCGGTTAGTCGAGCAGCAGCAGTGCCGTGCGGGTCATGATGGCTTTGGCGAGTTCCACTTTCCGCCGCATGCCGCCGCTGAGCGAATTGACCAGATCATTCCGCCGCTCGGTCAGGTTAAACCGTTCCAGCAGGCTGGCCATTTCCGTATCGCAAGCTTTGCGACCGATGCCGTGCAGGCGCGCGTGGTAGCGCAGGTTTTCGGCGATGGTCAGTTGCTTATCGAGCGCCGGCGACTGGAAGACGACGCCGATCTTCCGCCGCACGATGGCTGGTTGGGTGGTGACGTCGGTGCCAAACACGGTCATCGTGCCCGCCTGCGGAGCCAGGATGGTCGACAGCAGTTTAAACAGCGTGCTCTTGCCGCTGCCGTTGGGCCCGAGCAGGCCGAGGGTTTCGCCGGGCTTGATCTTGAACGACACGCCGCCCAGGGCGACGCGATCGCCGTAGCGGTAGGCGACATTCTGAACGATCAGGGCGGGCTCACTCATGGCGTCGGCGGATGATAGCGGAAGTCGACCGTCGCGGCTTGGCCGTCCTTGATCACCAGCGGCTGGCGTAGCGCGCCGTATCGTTCATGCCGGGCCACGAGCGTGTACGTGCCGTCGGGAATGCCTTTGATCTCGAAGGCGCCGTCCTCGCCCGTGGCGGCGAAGAACGAATTATCAAACACGCCAATGACAGCCGCCATCCAAGGATGAACGTCGCACTTGGTGTTGGAAAACCCGGGCTGCGTAAACACGGTGCTGGCCGTCTCGCCGGCGGCTTTCATCGCGAAGTTCTGGGCGCCGTCGGGCCCGCTGATCGCAACATTGTGCATCGTCGCGTCGCTCGAGCGCAGCTTCAGCGGCTGGCGGACGATCACGCCAATAACATGCGGCGTGTACTGACAGAACTTCTGATCCAACACCGGCGCGGGCAGGGCCGAGCCTTCGGTGGCGGGGCCGTTTTCGATGAAGACGAACGTGTTCGCCAGGCCGCCCGCCGGGCCGACGATGACGGTGTCTTCCAGCTGCGTCGGTGGGGCACCGGGGCAGCAGGGCTCGTTGCGAACCGTCGCCCGAGGCGGTGGCGTGCCATCGAAATGGACGACGCCGCGAACGGAGCCGTTGCCCGTGACGGAGCTTGCCGGAACGCGCGGCACTTCCGGAGGCACTTCGCGACAGCCGCCCAGCAGCGCGAGCAGCAGGATCAGTCGTTGAGCGTTCAATGAGGGCGTCTCACCAGAGGCGGTCGATCATCAGCACGCCCAGAACCAGCGGCAGATAGATGATCGAACCGAAGAAGGCCACGCGGGCCGCCGGGCGGGTGCGGTAGGCGGCGCAGCGGATACAGGTGCCCAGAAAAGCGGAGCCTAAGGCGACGGCCGCGACGGTGTAGAACAGCCCCGTGCCGGCGTGGGTGTAGACCGGCGCCAGGCTGGCGATGATCAGCAGCAGGCACCACAGCACCATCTGCGTGCTCGTGCGGGTAAGCGTCTTATCGATCACCGGAAGCATTTTGAAACCCGCGGCGGCGTAGTCGTCCTTGCACAGGATCGCGATCGCCAAGAAGTGCGGCATCTGCCAGCAGAACAGGATCGCGAACAGGCCGACGGCGTCGAGGTTCAGACCGCCCGAAGCGGCCGCATAACCCACCAGCGGCGGCACCGCGCCGGGCACGGCACCGACCAGCGTGTTCAGCGTTGTCACCCGCTTCAGCGGCGTGTAGATCAGCACATACAGCAGCACCGTCGCCAGCGAGAGCGACGCGGCCAGGATGTTCACAGTGATGGCGAGGGTGGCCGTACCGCAGACGGTCATCAGCAGGCCGAGCTGCACGGCTTCCGTGCGGCTCATCCGGCCCGCGGCGACCGGGCGATCGGCGGTGCGGCCCATGAGTTTGTCGAGATCGCGTTCCCACGCCTGGTTCAACACGCTGGCCGCACCTGCGCAGAGGCCGGTGCCGATCAGGGTGTTCAGCAGCAACGTCCAGTCAATCGCCCCGGGTTGCCCGAGCTTGGGGACGGCGACGACGAAGCCGATCAGCGTGGTGATCAGCACCATAAAATTGAGGCGCGCCTTCGTCAGTTCAACGAAGTCGCCGATGACCGAGGCGGGGCTGGTCGTGGTGGCGAAGTCTTCGAAGCCGGTGAGGTCGGTCAATTTTACGTCCGGTGCATTCATGCCATCGTCACCAGTGAGCCCGCCGTGGCAGGGGCGGCCGATCGCGCGGGCCATCGCCCGTACTGCCGGGCCAACACCGCGGCGGCCTGCGAGGCGGTCATCAACGTCAGAGCGCCCACCGCGACGTGCAGCGAAGCGATATCGGCCGGCTTCCGCAGGTAAACCGTCAGCACGCCGAGGGTCACCTGCGTCAACAACAGCCCTGATAGTATAACCGCCGCCCGCCCGGCCGCACGTTTTGCGCCCAGCTTCTGAAAGATGAAGCTGACCGTCACCAGCACGCAGATTGTCACAAGCACCGCGCCCACCCGGTGCGAAAAGTGCAGCCAGATTTGCGAGAGCGATACTTCAGGCAGGTGATCGGTCCAGATCCGCTGCGCATTGGCGGCTTCCAGGCCGGCGGCGTCGGTCGGCGGCAGGAGGTGGCCGTAGTTCAGCACGCCGGGGATCGCCAGGCCGGCACCGTTGTGCCGCATGAGCGCGCCGGCGATCAGCTGGGTGAAGATCACCAGCGTCGTCATCGCCGCGAGTACCGTTGCTACTCGGCCGTCGTGGGCGTCCGAAGATCGCAGTTGCGAAGGCGCGTCCAGCCACCAGCGGCTCATCACGAGTGCCGCAAACGCCGCCAGGCAGAAGAAGAATTGCGCGAAACAGCCGTGGATAATCGCCAGCGTCAGGCTGACTTTCTCCACACGAAGCCCGCCGAAGGTGCCCTGGACACAGACCGCGAAAAACACGCCGACCGTCAGCCACCGCACCCAGCGGCGGTGCTCCATCCACCGGCACCGCCACGCCATCGTGGCCACCAGCGCCAGCGAGCCGAAGCCCACGGCAAAGTGCGGCAGCAGCTTGACCGTCTCGGGCTTGAGTGTCGAATGCGTCGCCGCAATGGCGAATCCTGCCGCGGCCGCAGTCATCAGCCAGAGCACCAGCGTCGCGATCGCCCAGCTCAGCCGCCCATTGCGCGTCTTCGCCGGGCCCCACGCCATCAGCATCAGCAGGATCGAGAGAAACCCGCTCAGCGTGCCGAGCAGGCGGTGCGTGTGCTCGTAAAAAATCCCGCCCAGCCAACGGCTCGGGGGGAACAGGAACATGTTGTAGCCATAGGAGTTCGGCCAATCCGGCACGCTCAGGCCGACCCCGTGGCTCGTGACCAGCCCGCCCATCCAGATCAGCGGAAACACGCTGGCCACCAGGGCCATCGCCGCCCAGAACTGCCCGCGCCTAAACGGCGGAACATTGGTCGCGGGA
>JAQGHK010000089.1 GCA_028288875.1 Phycisphaerales bacterium
CGCCCGCCTTGTAAACGTCCGCCACCTCCGACAACTCGCGCCCCGGGCACTGCTCAAACAAGTTGTAAACCGTCTGCACCGCCTTCGCCCCGTGCTTCATCATCGCCTCGATCCCCTCCTCGCGCCACCCGATCGCCGGCCCGAGCGAGACGCCCCAAGTCTTAATCTTGCCTTCGGTCTTCAGCTTCTCCAGCGCCGGCCAGAAATCGTCGCGGAACTGCGGCAGCTTGATGTTGTGGGCCATGTACAGGTCGATGTAATCGGTCTGCAGCCGCTTGAGCGATTCCTCGATCGCCTTCCGCACAAACGCCGGCGAAAAGTCCTGCTTCCGCTCGCTATGGCTGCCCGGCGTGCCGGGATCACCATAGAAGTCGTAACCGACTTTCCCGCCGATCTGGATTTTCGAGCGATCGACTTTCGCCGTCTTGACCCAATTCCCAAACATCGTCTCCGCCCGGCCGTTGCCGTAGGCGTCGCCGTTGTCGAAGTAAGTGATGCCGCGTTCCAGCGAGAACGAGCAGAGCCGATCGCAGTCTTCCTGCGTGTAATGGCCCCACCAGTCGACGCCAAAAATCCAGCAGCCCAACGAGATCGGAGAAACGGCAAGGCCATGATGGCCAAAATGACGCGGTTGCATGCCGCCATTGTACAGGCGCGGCGGCACGCATGGGAGGGCCGATGGCTATTGGTGACCAGCAACTGACTCAGCGAAAGGGGGCGGCCTGTCGATTCAATTCAGCGGGCGGCTAAGTCGCCGAACGATCGCGATATCGTTTTGCGTGTTCATACTCCGCAGACCGGACGGCGATGTCCTTAAGAATGACCCAGAACACCGCCGGCGCCGCCGATTCCTCGGCCCAGGCATCCAATCGTTCCAGGGCGGACGTCAGATAGGTGGCTCTCGAGAAATTGTCGCCTCCAAGGACCGCCTGCTGATATTAGGCAATCGCCTCGCGGCTAACGGCGTCCGGCGGCAGCATCGCCGCTGCCTGTTCCAGATGAATACCCAGTAGACGTTGGTCGTCGCGGACTTGTTGAAGGAACGCCGCTTCGTCGGTGTTGCTTCTTGGTCGCATGACGCCACTCCTTTGTCGCCTCGTCGAGCGCGTTGCGCGTACGGGACTGACTATCATCGCCTACGTCCGCTCCGCAAGCGGCTTTCCGGCTGATCGACCCGCGGCGGCAGCATTAAACGTCCAGATACATCACGTCCAGCGTGTCCGCATGTTTGCCGCCGATGCCTTCGTAGAACCGGCGCGCCTGCGTGTTTGGGCGGTAGACGGTCCAGACGACCTGCTTCGCGCCGCTGGCGGCGGCGATGTCGCGGACTTGCTGCATCAGGGCTGCGCCGATCCCGCGGCCGCGGACGGAGGCCGCGACGAACAGGTCGGCCACGACCAGGAGTCGGCAGGCGGCGTCGGTGTCGTAGCCGTCGTGGTGGAGCAGGTAGCCGACCACTTCGCCGGCCGACTCGCCCGCCGATTCGCCGGCCGCCTCGGCGACGATGCCGCGGAAGGCGGGGTTGGGGCCGAAACCGTCGCGTTCGAGCGCCTCGGCATTTAGTCGAAATTCGATCAGGTCGCCGAGGGTGCGCAGGTACTCGGCGAACGCCCGCGCGAGCGCGGCGATCGCCGGCACATCGGTGAGCTGTGCTTCACGGAACAGAATGTCTGCTGGAGAGGTCATCGGGGTGAGCGGGCCGGCAAAGCGCCTAACTTCTATTGCTGCGCCCGCTACCGCGTCACCACGAACCAGTGCGTCGGCGATTTTCCCGCCAGTTCGACGCGGCCGTCTTTGATTTCGATGGGCGTGGACGTCTTGCCGTTGGGCGACAGCGCGGCGGCGGCGGTGACGGGGGTTTTGAAGAGCAGGTCGCCGACGACGGGCTCGGCGAGGATGCCGACTTTCTTTTCCGCGGTCTGGGCGGCGACGGTGATCAGCATTTTTTTGGAGATCGCGAGCGGCTCGCCGTCGAGGGAACTGACGACGACGGCGGCTTTGGCGGTGTCGAGTTTGAAGGTGACATCGCCGAGCGCGATCTCCTTGCCGCCGATCCAACCGACGGCCGCCTGTGTGCGCGGGGTGTTGATGGTGAAGACGCCGTCGGTCCAGGCGCGCTTGAGTTCGCCGGTGTCAGATTCTGTGGCATCGACATTGCCCAGGGCGTCAAAATCCGGATCGGTGACTGCTTGGCCGTCGGGCTTCGATGGCTGCAGCCATGGCAACAGCGGCGTGGCGGGCATGGCGATCTGCAGCTTGTGCCGCTCCGGCACGGTACGCAGCGCCCGCGATGTTTCCGGCGTCACCTTGTTGTACAGCAGTTCTTTATCAGAGAGCGCCAGTGTGACCGTTTCTTTCGCCGGCGCGACGTCACCGCGGCGATACAGCAGGGCGGCGGCGGGCATAAGCGGGAGCATGGCCGGGTCATTGCTGATGCCCCATTCGGCGAGTTTGAACGGAGGATTCAGCGGCGATTGCTGGTAGCCAAAGATCATCGGGGCGTCCCAGCCCTGGAACGCGGAAAGGGCCGCGATGTACAGTGGCTGAGTGAACCGATCGCGCTGCGGCGACGGCGTGTTCCACTCGGTAATCGTCAGCGGTTTGCCCGCGACCTGTGCTGCGGCGATCCAGAAGGCTGAATTGCTGTCATGCTTTGGATTGCTCCCCAGCGACTCGGCCTGCCCATAACTGTGGACGTCAATCACGTCACCGGCGGTGAGGGCGGGCAGGCTGAACAACGGATCGCTGCCCCAGGTGTTGGTCGTGGCGATCGGCACTTTTACGCCGAGTGTGTGCAGGTAATCGACGAAATCCTTGGACCAGTTGTATTGCACTTCATTGAGCGGCACCTTCGCCTCGCCGGGCAACCAGGTCTGCCAGGCATTGTTGAAGTTGAGGTTCCGGGCTTTCACGATCGGGTTTCGTAGCGCGTCATACATCGCCTTCACGTCGGGCAGCTTTTTGTCGGGGAGGAAGATCGTGCCGTAGTGATCGGTGATGTCGTTCTCGTTCGTGATCAGCACCGCCATCACAGCGGGCTCATCCACGTATTTGGTCTTGGTGTATTTGTTTACGTGCGTGAGGTACTGCTTGGCGAAATCCTTCATCAATTCAGTGACGCGCGGGTTCACGTAGTTGAAGCCCTTGGCCTGGCGGTTGCCGGTCTTTTTGTTGAGCGTCATTTCATCAAAGCCGGGGATGTTGTCGCCGGGGCGGAACGGGCGGCCGACGTGCAGGTCCATCCAGACGTAAACGCCATTGTCCTTCAGGCACTTCACCCAATAATCGATGCGATCGAGCGCGGCGGCGTCGAGCGTCTGCGTCGTGGCGCCGTCCTTATCGAAAATGTTCGGCGTGACCCAATCGGCCGAGTCGTGATGGTGGATGCGGACGAGGTTGAAGCCCAGCGCCGCGATCCGCTTGGCCTGCTGTTCGATGGCGTCGTTCTTGGCGACGAACAGCGAGTAGGCCTGCACGTTGCAGCCCCAGAATTTCACCGGCGTGCCGTCGGCGAATTTGAATTGATCGCCGTCAGCTTTCACGAAGCCGTGGCTGCCGGCGGGCTTGTCGTTGAGATAGGAGAGATCGACGGGCGAGGCGGTCCAATCGACTGTTTTCGCAAGCCAGGTTTTCTGATCGACTTCAGCATACCGGCTGGCGGCGAAGCCTTTGAAGTCGGTGCCTTCGGGCAGCTTGATCGTCATGCGGACGGTCTTTTCGCCGGCATCGAGATCGGGCGGAATGATCCAGGCGCGCGCCTGTTCGGCTTTGCCTTTTTCAAACGCCACGTCGCGGGCGAGGCCGTCGAAGGAGATGTCGATCGTCTTCCCGGCGATCGGCGTCCACGACCAGGTTTTGCCGTTAATGGCGGGCTTGTCGATTTCTTTGGCGTTGAAAATGTCAGGCGTGAGGCGGGCC
>JAQGHK010000147.1 GCA_028288875.1 Phycisphaerales bacterium
GGTGGTCCACTGCGTGCGGTAATCGCTGGTGACGCCTTCCTGGTGGTTCGAGGCGCAACCGATACCGAGGCCTGCAACCGACAACAGCAACGCGGCCGAGAGGCTCTTCGTTGAAAACTTCATAACATTCTCCTTCGACTCAAATTAGCTACGGCGGACAACCCGCCGGTTCCTGAGCGACTGTAGGCCTGCCAAAATCAAATGTGTATCGAAAACAACCCGATTTGAGCCAAGGCCGCTGTCAGTGCTACGATCGGCCTACAAGAGAAAGGGCGACCATGCTCAACGACGTGAAGATTCCGCCCGCGGCCGACCCGAATAATCCGGCCACGCCTGCCCCCGATGCGGCCCATACGCCGAAGCTCGCGGGGGTGAAGCCGCACGAGCATATTCACCCGACAATTGACCCAAAAGAGCCCGGAATTCACAAATCACGAAGCATGGGGGAGCCGACCAAGATCGACACGATCTACGCCATGCCGATGGAAGATCGCGGCAGCTTTTTCAGTTTGACGTTGTCAGCCGTCGTGGTGGGGGTTTTCTGCCTGCTGCTGATCATCGTGTGGCTCACGATGTTCAAGGGTTAAATTCGATTTAACCGTCCGTCGGCTGTGTCGTCGACGGCTTAAAGCCTTCTTTTTTCATCTGCTCTCGAATGGCTTTGATTGCTTGTTCGCGACGCAGTTGAAGGTATTGCTTCACATCCGTCGGCACTTCATTTTCCGGCAGCAGTATCTGCATGCCGTTGTCGAGCGTCACGATGCCGATCGTCCGGTCCGGCCGACGGGTGACCGGATTGGCGGCGGGGTTCCAGAGATAAACGCCGTCCTCACGCTGAACAAAACCAAGGCCGGTAAAGCCAGCGATGCTTTCCAAGGCGCCCTTGGCTGAGACGTTTTCCAGGACCAGCCGAACATTGCGCGACTCCGGCGGGATGCGCTGCACGGCGCCCGGCTCGATTTCAAAATCCACGCCGCTGCGGCGAGAGAGTTCGGTCAGCACCTGCGAAACATCCACGCCGTTGAACCGCATCGTCAGCGGCCGATTGAGGAGCGTCTGATTCAGTTCCTGCTTGGCGGCGATCACGATGTTCTTGCCAACGGGATACCACGTCGCCCGCGACTGGCGATTGAGTTCGTCGAGCGCTTCAAGACAGTTCACGCCGCGCGGCAGGCGGACTGGCTGACGGGCGGCTTCGTCGCTGACGCGATTCTCTACCACGTAATTTGAATGCGACTCGGTGAGCGATTTATCGAGATTGGCGGCGATGCGTTCCAGCGTCGGCGTCTCGCCGGCGTCGGTGTAGGGCCGGCTGGCGAGTTCATCGATGGCCGACAGTTCTTCGAGCGTCACGCGGCGGGCCAGACGGGCCAGGGCGGGGATCGGGCGGAGTTCAACGGCATCATCGCCGACGGTGAACCGCAGGCCCAGTTTGCTGGTGATGGCGGTGAGGGCTTGGCGAAGCGTCTGGTTGCTGATCTTGGCGGTGAGCTTGGTCTGCTCGCCCCACGGCAGCATGTCGTACACGGTCGACCCGGCCCGCAGCGGGACGGCGGTCTTTTCTTCGATCGACTTGAGCGCCTGCGGGAGCGTGGTGTCGAGATTCAGCTCAATCGGCTTGTCGAGCGCCTCGTTGATCAGCGCGCTGCTGCTGGTCTGGGCAAAGGCCGATGTCGGCAGCAGTAGCCCGAGCGAAAGCAGCAGGGCGGAACGGACCAGTCGCGTATGCATGTTTCTCACGATAAACCTTTCACGGCCGGTTGCGAGGTGTACAGCCTGGCTCGCACGCGTTGGTGCAGCATTTCCTGCGAAAGTGTCCAGCCCCACGCCGGCTCAATGACCGGCCGTTTGTGGGGCGTCAAAATCAACAACTGCCCGGCCACCGCGGCCAGTTCCCAGCAGAGCGTCGGCAGCCGGGACAGCTCGGCCAAGTGCAGCGCGAAACTGCAAACGATCATAGAATACGCCCGGCCCCATAAACCACCCGCGGCGATCTGCTCAAATGACATGTTCTCACACGGCCGGCCCGTCCGTGCCTCGTATGCCGCGGCGGTGAACGGGTCGATTGCCGTAATCTCTTTCGCCCAGGGCGATAGCGCTAGCGACGCTTCACCGCTGCCGGCTGCTAAATCCAACACGTGAGACACGTCCAGCGGCCACTGGTTAGCGATTTTGGCGATCAGATCCTGAACGACGGGTTCGTGGGGATTGCGGTAATCGGCCCCGAATTGTTCGTAGAAGCCGCGGGGGCCGTGTGTTGCGTACGCATCGTGGACGGAGTCCGCTCGGGCAGGGGGTTTCGCCATCGCTTGGTTTCCACCTGAACGTATGAGTAAATCAACGAAATGACGGCCACGACCACGCTGACCCACAGCGTGATTTTCAAGATGCGGATGCGGTTGGCAATTTCCTTATCCCGCCACTCGGCCAGCCGGCGGTCGATTTCGTCCAGCTTGCGGTCGATTCGGGCTTCGATTTCGTCCAGCTTCTGGTTGACGTAGCTGTCGGCCTGCCGCTTCACACGGTTGGCGATGCCGCCGAAGAAGCCGGCCTCTTCGATTTCCTCGCGAAGGGCCTGTTGCCGCGGGCCCTCGGCAGGACGGGCAGCGCCGCCATTTTGGGGCACGGCTGTTG
>JAQGHK010000177.1 GCA_028288875.1 Phycisphaerales bacterium
CCCGTAACGGATCCCGCGATGGCATCAGCGCCGCCAATGCGTCGTTTGTCGGGTTTTCGTCCTATGTCATTAATTTTCGTGCGGGCAGTGGCTATCACAGCAGCGCCACGGATTTTTCCTTTAACCATATGACCGCAAGAGGCGCCGCGAACGTTTTCCTGCTGATGGACGGGCAGTTCGCTTATGGAACGACGTCCGTCAACAACCTGCTCAACACTACGGCAGTCTCGTCGTGGACCGGCCTGAGCGTCGACCTCAACTGCGTGATCGGCTCCATCGACCTGAACCAGCCGACCGGCAACGGTGTTGGCGCATTCCGCCACGCTGGCAAGGGATACAGCAAGACACTGAATGTGCTGTACCTTGACGGCCATTCCGAGCCGGTTCGACGCGATCAGATGGTTTCGTCCAATACCACGGACGTCGGTACACGCTCCGTAGGCGCGGCCTACAACCAGGGGCCGCCTTGGCTGCCCTACGGCGGCAGCAAAAACCTGTGGTAGCCTGACCCTGATTTCGAAAATATCTCGGGCTGTGTCTTGAACAGAGCCACAGTCCGCTTCCTCACAATGCCCGCAATGAACATTCGCGAACTTATCGGTAAGCATTCTAAAGCATCAGCCGCCGTAGTAGGTGTGCTGGTACTTGGTGCCGGGTACTATGCCTATCGCAACGCGGACGAGGCATCCCTCGCCGCCGGCAATACCTACTTCAGCCGGGACGAGGGCAAAAGCTTCTTCGCCGACGACGGCAAGAAAGCTGGCGGGCTCGAGCGATCAAGCCCGCCCGCATACCGTGCAATCGTTGCGAGTTGCGACGGAGGCTCTCATCGGTTCGTGGCCTATCTGGTGCGCACTCCACGGAACCTTCTCTCGCAAATCGACAAGCTTGACGCCGAAATGAAAGCCTTGCCGGCGAGTACGCCGACGGATGTCCGATTAAAAATCGGCCAGCAGATGGACGAACTAAGCCTCAAATCGGTCAATTCCACCGAAGTGCTTCGCCCGGGCCAAGGGGCCAAGTGGGTGGCGATGCGAAGCGCGGACGGGCTGGACATCCAGCAGAACATCAAATGCCCGCCCGGAATGACTGGTGCTGCGACGCTCGTAAATCCCTGACGAGCAGTCTGTATAAAATTTACCTATGAAATTTGCCATTTTTAGACATATTGTGTAGAATTGTGACATGCCAAAGGTCGACCGCATCGTCGAATTGATGGAGCGGCGGATTGCCCGCGGCGACTACGCACTGCGTCCGCTGCCGGCGGAGACGCGGCTGGCCAGCGAAACTGGTGTGAGCCGGATGACGGCCCGCAAGGCAGTCTTTCGTCTGCTGGACCGCGGACTGCTGTCACGCCTCGACAACGGTCGGCTCGTCGTCAATACCGAGGCCCAAGCCGTGGCGCCCTCGGTCGAGCGCCCGAAGCGCAAGGGCGGCTCGCGATCCATTACCCCCAAAGCCCAGCGCACGTCAAAGGGCCTGATCGGGTTCGCCTTGCCCATTCACGGATCGACGGAGTTCGACCGCTGGCGGATGGCTGCCGAGCGGGCTGTCGGGCAGGCCAACCGGGCGTTGAGACTAGTGCCCTTCCATCACTGGGACGATCCGATCCTTGTGGAAGCTTTCGACACATTTGACGGCATGTTCCTCCTGCCGCCGGCTGAGGAAATTCCGCCGAACATCGTTAAGGCCATCCACGAATCCAAGTCAAAGATCGTGGCGCTGGACGCCGACCTGACGCCACATGGCATCCGGTCGGTAGAACTCATCCCGCCGTCATCGGTTCAGCGGCTCTTGGATCACTTGGCAGGCCTGGGCCATCGCGTGATCCATTGTGTGAACAGTCAGCCAATGGATTCGGTCATCATCCAGCGCATTCAACAGTGGGTGCTCTGGCGGAGCGTACAGGACATCAAAGGCGAATTGCTCAACGAGCCGGATCAGTCATACGGCGACCCCGCCCGCAAGGGATATGACTTGATGGCCCGGCGCCTCGCAGCGGGCCCGCTGGCCGCCAGCGCCATCATCGCCATGACCATGCCGGCGGCGATGGGCGTGCAACGCGCGCTTTACGAACGCGGCATCGTGGTCGGGAAGGACATCTCACTGTGCGTGGCCAATGACGAAGGCTTGGCCGCTTACTTATGTCCGAGCATGACCGCCACGCGGATGCCCGATCCGTTACCGTATCTGACCGTTTGCCTGGAGTGGATGACGGGTGACCCGTTTAACGGCCCGCTATTGATGCGGCCAACCGATGTGCCGCTATTCCTCGGTGAGAGCACCGGGCCTGCGCCGCTTTAACACGGCCGCCGGAGCGGCCGCAGCCTGAGTTCATTCTCGTGCGCCAAAGGTGGCCGTGCTTACCGATCCGAAAATTCTGAAAAAGCTTGAGACGCTTTGCGCCGTCTATTCCGAACTGCGGTACGCCGTCGTTGCGGCAATTTCTCTCGACATAGCCCTGACCCGCGAACATCTGCGTTCAACCGCCGATGTAGACGAGCAGTTATCTTGGTCGCCGGCTGCGGAAGGCCACCAATGGGGGGCGCACAAGCTCAACGCTTGGTTCCGGGGCCACGTCACCGTTCCGGAAGCGGCGGCCGGCGAGAAGGTTTTTCTGCGCGCTCGCACCGGTGCTCCGGAGTCGCTGTTGTTCATCGACGCTCGCGCGGCGGGCGTATTCGACGTGAATCATCCGGTCCGTCTTGTCACGACAGATGGCGTCGCTGGCCACCAGTTGATGGTTCACCTGGAGGCCTACGCCGGCCACAACTTTCCCGGCACTCAGCCATTCGAGAGCCTGGGTTTGCTCAATGACGCGGGTATCAAAGTGGTCGAAAACGGCCGCACCCTTGGCACAGCAGAACTGGTGATCGAGCGAGAGGACGTGAGCCGCTTCGTCTTCGCCTTGCTCGTCCTGCATCAGCTCGCCGCCGCACTCGACGAGCACAGCCTTCGCCGCGGCCGGATCACGGCCGCGTTGGATGAGGTACAAAGGATCGTCTTCGCGAAGCCGGACGAGGCCGGCGAAGACCTCTGGCGGCCCGCGCTGGCCGAAGCGATGGCGGTGATGCGGCCACTGCTGGAAAGCCGCAACGGCCCCACTGCCGCCACTATCGGCGTCATCGGCCACTCACACATTGACACGGCTTGGCTCTGGGAAATCAAAGAGACCTGGCGCAAGTGCGCGCGCACGTTCAGCAGTGTGCTCAGCCTGATGCAACAGTATGCGGAGTTTAAGTTCACTCAGAGCGCGCCGTATCACGTGGAAACGGTCCGCCGTAACTACCCGGAGCTTTTTGAGCGGATCAAGCAGCGCGTGGCCGAGGGTCGATGGGAGATTAACGGCGCGATGTGGATCGAGCCGGACTGCAACATTCCCTCCGGCGAATCGCTTGTCCGTCAATGCCTCTTCGGCCAACGCTCTACGCGCGAGCTGTTCGGCAGGACCAGCGACACGCTCTGGCAGCCCGACGTGTTCGGGTACTCCGCCGCCCTCCCGCAAATTCTCAAGCAGAGCGGCGTGTCGTACTTCTGCACCACCAAACTTGGCTGGAACGACACGAACAAGTTTCCGTACGACACGTTCCACTGGCAGGGCCTGGATGGCACGAGCGTGCTGTCGCATTTCAACACAATTCATTGCACGCCCGACCCTAAAACGCTGATCGAGCAATGGAACGGCGTGCAGCATCCCGACGTGCAGGACCGGCGGCTGATGGCCTTCGGCTACGGCGACGGCGGTGGCGGCCCTACGGCCGAAATGATTGAGCTAGCGCGTCTTACCGCCGACGTAGAAGGCTGCCCAAAGGCAGAATACCGCACCATCACCGAATTCATGGACGGCGTGCGCGATGACTTGTCATCACGACTGCCGACTTGGGTCGGCGAGCTCTACTTAGAGCTGCACCGCGGCACACTGACCAGCATCGCATCGCTGAAGCGCTGGAACCGCCGCTGCGAATTCGCGCTGCGTGATGCGGAACTGCTGGCCACCCATGCCGCGCTCTCCGGGCAGTTTTACCCGCATGCGCGGCTGCGGGAGACATGGAAATTGCTCCTGCTGAACCAGTTCCACGACATCCTGCCCGGCTCGGCCATCGCCGAGGTCAACGACGAGGCCAATGTCACGTTCGCGGCGTGCTACGACCAGGCGACGGACCTGTCCCGCATCGCCGCCGCCACGCTCGCACCTGCCGGCGAAAAGCCGGGCATGCTGGTGCTCAACAGCCTGTCGTGGATTCGCAACGACGAGGTTGAGCTGACCGATCTGCCCGAGGGCATTGTACCCACCGGTGACGGCGTCATTACGCAGACGCTGGCCGACGTGGCAGGCGTCGTGAAGACCCTGGCCGTCGGTCTGGCGTTGCCGCCGCTGGGCTATCGCGTGCTGCCGCTGGCAGCCGCGGGACCGGCCGGCCCGTCGCGGTTCATTGTGGATCGCGACACGATCAAGACGCCGTTCGCCTGCGTCACGCTACACGCCGACGGTCCAATCACCTCGTACATCGACAGTGCCAGCGGACGCGAACTCGTACGCCCCGGCGATGCGTTCAACCGGCTACTGGTGGGCGAAGACGTGCCGGACGCCTGGGACAACTGGGATATCGACCGCGACCAAGCTCGCAAGCTACGCGCCAAGGTGCAATTAGTCCGCCGAGAGGTCATCGCCGACGGCCCGCTGCAATTGCGATTGCGATCACATTATCGCTTCGGCCGCGGGTCTACGCTCACCCAAGACACCGTCTTCCACAGCACCACGCCACGTGTGGATTTCGACACGGTCGTGGACTGGCATGAGAAATACCAACTGCTCAAAGCATCTTTCGGCGTCGCCGTGCATGCGGAAACCGCCCGGCATGAGGTGCAGTTCGGCCACGTCCACCGACCGACGCACGACAACACCAGTTGGGACCGCGCCCGTTTTGACGTGTGCGCCCATAAGTGGACCGACCTTTCCGAAACCCGTTTCGGTGTCGCCTTCCTGAACGACAGCAAGTACGGCTGCACGGTCAAACAGGGCCAATACCGACTGACGCTTATT
>JAQGHK010000189.1 GCA_028288875.1 Phycisphaerales bacterium
GGAAAACCGATCCGACGTTCAATAGCGCCGATCAGGCCACGGCCGTCTGGCAGCAGGTCGATTTGGCTAACAAGGTCGATCGTCAGATGAACTGCCACCTTGATGGCACGGCCATGGGTTGGAATTTCTTCAGCGGCGATTTCGCCAAAGCGCCCGCGCGTTACGACGTGCCGTCTGGCTTTGTCCAATCGGCTGACGATGCCTATGACCAAGTACTAAATTACAGTGGGGCGTTCTGGTGGCAGCGTGATGGCATCGATGCGCGTATCGTCAACGATACGCGCACCTTCCGCGGAGGAAATATCCGCTACGCCGAAGACGTCGGCGGATGGATCAATGTGGCCGAAGTGCGTCGCCCAAAAGACTTCGATACCGATGGCGACGGCATGCCCGACGCTTGGGAAATCGCCCACGGCCTGGACCCGAAAGTGGACGACCACAATGGCGATTACAATCACGACGGCTACACGAACATCGAGAAATATTTCCACGATCTCGCCGCGTTCCCCGCGCCCAAGCCCCTGACTTACATGGCAAAATTTGGCCGGTTTGAGGACGTTGGCAACTGGGATCAGCAGTGGAAACCGTCGCGCTACGACGAAGCGAAGCTTCCGGCCGGCACTGCCGTGACGGTCGATTCGCTTGGGCAAGCCGCGCGGTCGATCGATGTCGCCGACGGCGCCAGTCTGACGGTAAGTGGTGGTTCACTGTCAGCGACGCATCTCGAGATATCGCCCAAGGCAAAGGTCGCGTTCACCGGCGGCCGGCTCGATGTGAACAACATCGATGGCAGCTTTGCCGTCGCTGGTGGAACGCTTTCGGCGGGGGTTGGCGTCGCCGGCCAACTGCAGGTCGATGGCGATCTGACGATTCAGTCCGGCACGCTGCTGATCGAAGCGACCGGTCGCGATGTGAACGATCGCATGGACGTCCGCGGCGACCTGATCCTCGGCGGCGACATCCAGGTCGATCTGCTCAACGGCTACCAGCCTAAGCCCGGCACCAAGCTGCTACTCGGCATGGCCAAGCATGTGAAGGGCGAGGCCAAACTGCCGGATGGATGGACGCTGGAAACAAAAGAAGAGACGGCGACGGCCAACCCGTTCTACTTCATCTACCTGGTCGCGAAATAATCAGGACTTGGCGGTAAAGCGATATTGGCCCGCACCGACTTCGAATACGTTGCCGTTGCCCGTCGCGCCGTTGGCTTCCTTCACACTGGCGGGGTCGCTCGTCGGCACGGTGATTGTCGCGGTCGCATTAGCCGGGATCGTGACATCGAGCGTGAGCGTTCCGCCATCGATCCTCCAACCGCTGGCGATCTGACCGTAGGGCGATTCGAGCGTGGCCTTCGCATGGGTTAGGCCGCCCCCGGGGATTGGCCGAACAATCACGTGTTTGTGCGCCGGCTTGGCCGGGTCCAGATCGATGCCGCCGATGCGGGCGTACATCCATTCGCCGACGGCCCCGTAGGCGTAATGGTTGTAGCTGTTCATTCCGTCGCTCGCGAAGCCTTTCTCTGGCGTCCAGCCATCCCAGCGATCCAACATAGTGGTCGCGCCGTGCGTGATCGGGAATAGCCAACCCGGGAACGTCTTTTGGTTCAGCAGCGCATAGGCCACGTCGGGCCGGCCATTTTCGGTCAGCACGTGGGTGAGGTATGGCGTGCCGACGAAGCCGGTCGAAAGGTGCGTACCGCGACTTTCGATATCCTGCACCAGGCGGCTGAGAATCGCGCCGCGCTGCGCGTCCGGCACGAGGCGGAAGTGCAGCGCGAGCACGTACGCCGTCTGCGTTTTTCCAATGAGATTGCCGTCCGGCTGGATGTATTTCTTCTGCCAGGCGGCGCGGACTTCGTTGGCGAACGTCTGGTACTTCGTTACGTCCGCGGCGTGGCCTAGCACGCCGGCGATCTTGCTCAGCAGTTCGGCCGAGTTAACCGTGAAGGCTGTGCCGATCAGGTCTTTGGGCGTGTCGGCGTTTTGGCTGAGCCAGTCGCCGTAGCCTCGCCATTTGTTGGTTTCGTCGGCACGGATCAGGTTGTTCGATGTCACGCGAAGGAACTCGACGAACTTGGTCATCATGTCGTACCGTTCGGCCAGCAGGCGCGTGTCGCCGTAGCAGAGGTAGACCGTCCACGGGCAGATGACGGCGGCATCGCTCCAAGCGGGGCCGCCCTCAGTGGCGAGGCTGGCGCAATACGGAATGACACTGGGGATGCCGCCGGGCACGCGCTTCCCCTTGGTGCCGTCGATGGCGGCATCTTCGCCAACGTCTTTGAACTGCGCGTCGGCCATGTCCGCCAGCCACTTGCGGAAGAACCCAGCCACTTCCATATTGAACGCGGCCGTTCGGATGAAGACCTGCGCGTCGCCGGTCCAGCCCATGCGTTCGTCGCGCTGCGGACAATCCGTCGGGAAATCCAGGAAATTCCCGCGTTGGCTCCAGGTGATATTGCTCTGCAGTTGGTTCAGCATCGGGTCAGAACATTCAAACGTGCCAGTCGTCGGCAGATCAGAATGGACGACTACGCCGGTGACCGTGTCGGCCTCGGGCACGCCTTTGACGTCGCGCACTTCGACATAGCGGAAACCGTGGAAGGTGAAGCGCGGCTCGAAGGTTTCGTCGCCCCCTTTGGTCGTGTAGTGGTCGGTCGCGCGGGCGGATCGAAGCGCCGGCATGTACGGCTTTCCGTCCTTATCGAGCATTTCGACGTGACGCAGATCAATCGTGTTGCCGGCGGGTTGATTGCGTAGTTTCAGTCGAACGTGCCCGACCATGTTCTGGCCGAGGTCGAAGATCCAACGGCGTTTGTTGGCGGAGATCTTCGGCAGCGAGGGCGGAACGATTTCGCGCGTCTTTCGCACCGACTGGCTGCGCGGCGAGACGATCGCGATATTGGGCTCTTGGAACGTTTGGACTAACTCCCATTTGCTGGCGTCGAACGCGGCGGTGCTCCAGCCGGGTAATTCGAGGCGGGCGTCGTAATCTTCGCCCATCAGCATGTCCGATGAACGAATCGGCGAAGTGGCTGTCGACCATGAGGCGTCGGTCGCACTGGTTTGCGTGGTCCCGTCGACGAAGTCGATGACCAGTTGCGCGAGCAGCTTCGGCCGATCGCCATAGAACTGGCGCGGGTCGCTGTGCAGATGGCCGCAATACCAGCCGTCGCCAAGCAGGGCGCCGATGGCGTTGTTGCCGGCCGTCAGCTGGCCAGTCACATCGAACACGTGGTACTGCACGCGGTGCTTGTATTCGGTTCGGCCGGGGAGAAATTGCCCGTCATCGACGCGCTGGCCATTCAATTCGATCTCAAAGATACCGAGGCCGGTGGCGTACAGCCGGGCGCGACTGATGGCTTTGCCGAGCGTGAACGTCTTGCGGACATAAGGCACCGGCGGCGTCGTGTACGGCCCGCCGAAGTGGGGGGAGCCGATCCATTGGCCGGTCCATTCGCTGCGATCCAGCAGGCCGGTTTCCCAAAATGCGATTTCGCTCCACGCGGTCTCTTTGCCTTCGGCGTCCCATAGCTTCACGCGCCACGAAACGCGCGTTCGCGATGGAACGGCCGGCCCGGCGTATTCGATGTGGATCGACTGATCGCCGTGCACCCGCCCGCTGTCCCAAAGCAGATTCTTCCCTTCGGCGAGGTCATCCGCGTTCTTCGCTGCCTGCACTTGGTAGCCCGATTGCCTCGCGCCGCGGCGATCGTCTTTCATCTGCCAGCTTAGGCGCGGACGCGGCTCGTCGAGGCCGAGCGGATTTTCCAGATATTCGCAGCGAAGCTTCACAGGCAGGGCAGCGGAGAGTGCGGCGGCCATTGGATTCCTTTTGCGATTCGACGAGGCGATTTCTTTAATACGCCGGGTTTACACGCATCGCCGGCCGGGCGAAAGTCGATCAACGACTTCCGGTTCGAGAGATACCTTGAGCAGAGACGATCGTTGTAGCCAGGAATTGAATGCACCACTCGCCCGAAGCCATTCTCGCCGAAGAATTTATCTACGAATCGGCCCCGTTCCCCTCGTGTCACGCGGCCACGCTGTGCGAAACGGACGACGGACTGCTGGCTTCATATTTCGGCGGCCAGCACGAACGGCACCCGGACGTGCTGATCTATGTCAGCCGGCGCGTCAACGGCAAGTGGGGCGAGCCGATGGCCGTTGCGGACGGTATTCAAACCAACGGCGGTCCGCGCCAGCCGACGTGGAACCCAGTTCTCTTCCAGCCGAAAAATGGGCCCTTGATGCTGTTCTACAAGGTCGGCCCGAGTCCTAAGGACTGGTGGGGGATGGTGAAAACCAGCGACGACGCCGGGCGAACCTGGTCGGATGCGACCCGGCTACGAGACGGCATTTATGGGCCCATCAAAAATAAGCCGATCGAATTGCCCGATGGCACGATCATCAGCCCATGCAGCGTCGAAAAAATTGAAGACGCCGACGACGACGGTCTGCGGGCCGCGCGGGCGGCGGCCGCGAATAATCCAGTAACCGCGATGGCCGCCGGGCCAATCGATGTCCCACCGCGGCGACCCGGGCCTGCGGGTTGGTTCGCTTACTTCGAAATCAGCACCGACGGCGGACAAACTTGGACGGCGACGGACGAGATTCGCCCGCCCGGCGGCCCCGATGCCGCTATTCGCGCCATCCAGCCCAGCGTGTTGATTCATTCGCCGACGCACCTGCAATCCATCGGCCGAACAAAGTCGAAAAGGTTGTTTACGGTCGAGTCGAATGACGCGGGCCGGACGTGGGGCAAGATGACCTTGCTCGATCTGCCCAACTGCAACAGCGGCACCGATGCAGTGACACTCGCCGACGCGCGACACCTGGTGGTCTACAACCATTCCGATACGGAAAAGGTGCGATATCCACTCAATGTTGCGATCTCCGGCGATGGCCATCGCTGGGAGGCGGCGGCCGTTCTCGATATCGAGCCGCCGGGGCAGTATTCCTACCCAGCCGTTATCCAAGGCCGCGATGGCACGGTTCACATCGCCTACACGTGGAAGCGCCAGAAGATGAAGTACGTTGCCCTCGATCCGGCCAAGTTCAAATTGCGGCCCATGCCTGATGGCGTCTGGCCATGCTAAAAATACCTAGCGCGAGGTCAATTCGTACTCACGGGCGCGGCGGTATTCGATGCGAGTTTTCGTTTTGCCGCAGGGGCCGCCCCAGCAGTCTCTTGGATTCGCTGTGAAGTTAGGGGGCCAAAACAGCGCGAATTTGAGGGGTTTTTGAAGTTCCGGAGAAAGTCGGACCGTCGTATATTTTTGCTTCAACATCTCGCGGCCGTCGCGGTAAACAATGAAGCCCCGCCACCCGCTTGCTGTGCGCCGAAAACACGTCGCGCAAATACGCAATAAAGTTCCGCAATGTTACAATGGTGCGTCGATCTGCCCCTGCTACAGTTTGTCCATGGATGTGAGTCGCCCTGACCACATCCAGTGTTCTGGCGGACAACTGTGATAACCCACGGAGGCAGGCAATGCGGCAGGCAATTTCGTCTCAAAATTCGTCCCGTAAAGGCTTTACGCTCGTCGAACTCCTCGTCGTCATCGGTATCATCGCGCTGCTGATTTCGATCCTTCTCCCGTCCTTAAACAAGGCCCGTGAAGCCGCTCGGCGGGTAAAATGCCTGAGCAACATGCGTCAGATCGCTTTGGCGATGACCATGTTCACGCAGGACAATAACGGCCTGATGCCTGGTCAAGGTGTCGCCGGCAAGTTCTACAAGGCCAACAAGATCAGCATGGGAATCTATATTCCCGCTAATCAAGCTGAAGTGATCGGCATGGCGAATTGGATTTCGTACAGTCGTGCAACCGACCCAATCAACGCGTCGATGGGCACTGGCAACACGGCGGGCTCGATCGGCGACCAGAATATCACCATGAGCGGTCTGGCTCGTTATCTCGGCGTTAAGCCGACGGTGGCTCAAACTCCGGACACGCAGAACAGCGTCAGCCCACAATTGGATAGTCTGTATCGCTGCCCGTCCGACAAGCTCGAAGGCCGCTATGCCGATACCCTTGGCGCCCCGCAGAAGGTCTATCGCTACAGCTACGCCGCTAACAAGCTGTTCATGAATACGATTGCCGCTCCTGACACGACGAATGTTCCGGCGACCTTGACCGCCACTATGGCGACGGCGGACCGCATGGGCGGCAAGTTCAACGGCCACATTTCCTCGATCAAGGACGCTTCCAACCGAATCCTCCTGGTTTGCGAAGACGGCAAGGCAATTGATGACGGTTCCTGGACCCCAGCCCCTTACAACTCGCCATTCAACAACGTGACGGGCCAAGCCACAGAACTTCTATCTTCCTACCACGACGGCAATTATAACCAGACCGTCCTTCGGGGCGCCTCCGCTGGCAGCTCGACGGGCGGGGCCACGAACTGCCGCAGCAACGTGGTCATGATCGATGGCCACGGCGAGTTCCTGACCCGCAAGGATGCCTTCAGCCAGATCCACGCCGGAAACCCTTATCCTGATCCGACGGGCTGGTAAACCAAGGGCTCATTAGGCCCGCACAGGGAAGCGTTCGTGGACTCAGTTTCCACGGACGTTTCGCTGTTTGAACATCAAAACCGATGGACTTGTGCAACGAACCTGTTGAGGATTTTTAGCAATGCGCTAAAACGCAAAAAGATTTCGCTCTGTTGCAACAATGCGGCTAAATGATCCGTTAAAGTACCCCCAGTGACGCAGGCTCCCCGGCCGCGGCGCTCCAGTCTGGCGGCTGAGTCCTGCTACAAATCGTTCGGCGTACGGAGGCAGATATGCGAAAGAATCTCTTGGCCCGCGCATCTCAGCGTCGTGGTTTCACCCTCGTCGAACTTTTGGTCGTTATTGGCATCATCGCGCTGCTGATCTCGATTCT
>JAQGHK010000194.1 GCA_028288875.1 Phycisphaerales bacterium
CAGACAAAGCAGGCCCATGAGCTTCGCCTGCACGTTGTCGCTGCCGGCGCTGTTTTCTTCCTTCTCAAAATCCACCGGCCTGCGCATCTCGGCAAAGAAAGTGTCGACCCGGGCTACTTCCTCCGCCGGCCGCGCGTGGCCGAGCCACGGTGTGAGCAGAAACCAAATCGAACCGACGATGACGTTGATCACGATGCCCGCGGCTTGGCCCCAGTCGCTGGCTTCGCGCTTACTCAGGTCAAACCCCAAGTGATGGCTGGCCCAGTGCGCGTCGAGATATTTCTGGACAAAAAATGACGTCGCCAGCCCGATCAGCACCGTCGACCAGCCCGCCCAGCTCGGCGCCCGGCGGACGAACATGCCCCAGATCAGCGGTACCGCCACTGGCAGTGCCACCCAGCCGCCGAAGTTCACCATCAACTTGAAAATCGGCAAATCTTCCTGACCCGCGAAGTAGAGCGAGGCGAGGATGATGAGCACGCCGAACAGAATCGTCGCGAATCGCGAAGCCAGCAGCAATTCGCGCTCTGTCGCGGTCGGCCGTACCTTCGGTTCGTAGAAGTTCTTGATGAAGTATCCGGCGTTGCGGTTCAGGCCGGCGTCCATCTGGCCCATTGTGCTGGCGAAGATGCCACTGATCAGCAGGCCGAGCATGCCGGCGGGCATCGTGGTTAAGGCGATGGCGAAATACGACGCGTCCTGCGGGTTGGCCAGGGATTGATCCGGAAAGACCACCCGCAGATCGGGGTAGAGAATCCGCGTGACCATCGGCGGAATGAACCAAACGGTAGGTCCGACGATAAACAAAACCGTTGCCAGCAGCGCGGCCTTGCGGGCATGCGTGGAATCCTTCACGCTCAGGTAACGTGACGCGTCAGTCATGTTGTTCAGGGCGATCCACTTCTGCACGATCATCGCAAGGATCCAGAAGCCGATCAGCTTGGTGTTTGCCGCCTCGCCCCAGTGCCAGAAATGCGATGGCGTTTTTTCAAAGAACGCTTGGACGCCGCCGATCTTCATCAGGGCGAGCACCGCCACTACCACGGTGACCGGCATCAGCAAGAGCATTTGAACGAAGTCGCTGGCCGTGCTCGTCCAGGAGCCGCCGAGCAGGCTCATCAGCAGCGTGGCGACGCCGGTAATGACGATCGTCCAGTGCATGGGCATGTGAAAGGCGGCGGAGAGAAAGACCGCCAGCCCATTCAGCCAGATGGCTGCGTACAGCATGCCGAGCGGGATATTCAGCCAGGTGAAGAACTGCTCGTTGGCCGCCCCGAATCGCTTGCGAACCGCGTCCATCGCGGTGATGCACCGCATCTGCCGGAAGACGGGCGCGAAGTAGAGATAATTGAACAGAAATCCGACCGCGCCGGCAAAGAAGATCACGAGCACCACCGGCCCGTCCTGGTAAGCCTTGCCGGCCATCCCGGTGAAACTCACGGCGGAAAAATTGGTCATGAACGCGCCAGCGCCCACGATCCACCAGAGCATTTCCCCGCCGGCCCGGAAGTAGTCGCTCGTGTTGCGGATAAACCGCTTGAAGATCCACCCCATCGAGCACATGAACACGAAGTAGAAGACCAGCACGAGGTAGTCGTAGTGGCTGAGCATGGTCGCCTCGATGAACAGGTGGCGAATCGAACGGGCCGTGGACGCGAGGCAAACCCGCAAACGCTGCACGGGCGACGCAAAACGCCGCCCTGCAACGTTATTGCGCCAGCGGGCCGGTCAGTGCAATGCGATCCGATGTCAGATCGTACTTGTCGAGCGATCGCATCGTCTTGAGGTAGTCCGGCGCGTCGAACTTGATCGCGGCCCACCGCAGCACCGGGGCGATTTCTTCCGGCTTGGGGTTGCTGATGTCCTTAATGCCGTCGTGCTTTGGATCAAGGTATCGCGGCAGCAGCCAGTCGAGCGCGGTGCGAAGCGACCCGCCTTTGGGGTTCTGGTAGTGCCACAGGTCCAGGCCCACGCGGTCACCCAGGCGCGCCAGTTCCATGAGGGCCACGATGTTGAATCGGCTGTAATGGAGCGGGCCGGTGCGGGCCATTTCATGCGGCTGTTGGCCGTCGGCTTCGATCTGCGAATCGATTAAGTGGCGATACTTGGCGTCGATCAACGCCTTGGCTTCGTCACGCCGGTCCAGGTACAGCAGATATGTCGCAATCTGGACGCTGCACCACGTTTCGTGGTTGTTCCCGGAGTTCAATTCGGCGTGCCCTTGCGGGCTGGTCTGAAGGTACTCGACGTACTGCCCGACCCAGTGTTTCAGTCCGGCGTAGTCCGCTTCGTTCAGGGCGCCGCTGCCGGCGATCAGGGCCGCGCCGTCCAAGGCACGAACGAGGCGCATGGTCTCCAGCACCCCCGAAGCCACGCCTTCGCTGGCCGAACCGGGATGGAACTGGCCGTAGCGGACATTGGGGTTCATCCGCGTTGCCGGATCCAGGAACCAGGCGCGGATCAGCACCGCGGCTCGGTCGGCGTATTTGGCTTGGCCGGTAAAATAATACGCCAGGCCCAGGACTTGCGCGGCGGTGCCCATGCGGTCCATCGGCTCCAGGTCGTACTGCATTCGCTCTGGATTGAACTCGCCGTCCTTGCGGATGTACGGCAGGCCGTCCGGCTTGCTCGGGTCGGGCCAAAAGTAGGGGGCCATGCTGGCGTAGTCGTGCTTGTCGCCGCTGGGGGGAATGGACTTTTTGTCCATCACCGAAAAGGGGCCAGCCGCCAGTTGTTTTTCGGCGTCGCGGAGCAGCTTTTTCAGATTGCCCGCAAGCGGCGAGCCCTCTGCACCGAGGCTGGCTTTTGCCCGGGCGACGTCCTGACCGTCAAAGGAAAGTGTCGCCGGCGCGTCGGCCGCCCGGGCCAGGCCGGCACTCAGCAGAACCACAGTTACGGCCGACCGTCGAATGCAGCACGAATTCCAATTCACTCGTCACCTCCGCCAAGAGTTGATTTGCAGAACCGGTTTACCACGATAACAATGGCATATTTAAATTGCAACTGAGTTTTTAACGATCCGCTGGCGACGTGCATTTTGGGAGGTATCGCGGCGTAAACGCCGGTCCCAGGGGCAGCAAATCCACCGCCACTTAAATTTTCGGGCTCAATTAACCCTTTGGGTCGCCAAGGGTTAGCACCGGCCGAAGTGGACCTGGGGCGAATTCCGGTTGACAAAACGCCACATCAAGTTATTTTCTAGGTTGGAGAACCGGTTTACCAAAGCCGGCAAACCGCTTCATCTCGAAACGCGGACGGAAACGAGGTCGGATTATGACGCAGGCGGCCATGGGTATATTGCACCCCATGAAACGACCGACCATTTCAGACGTGGCACGCCATAGCGGTGTGTCCAAGACCACCGTCAGCGTCGTACTAAATGATTCGCCCGCCGGTTCCCGCGTCCCGCCCGACACCCAGCAACGCGTCCGGCAGTCGGCGACGGAGCTCGGCTATCGCCCGAGCTGGCGGGCGCGGGCGCTCACGACAAAAAAGACTCACACCA
>JAQGHK010000212.1 GCA_028288875.1 Phycisphaerales bacterium
GAACGGCACCTACGCCGCGCGGGCGGGCAACGCGGCCGACCGGTCACTGCTGCTGGCGACGCTGCTGACGAAACAGAAAATCGCCGTCCGCTACGCGATGGGCACGCTGTCGGACGAGGCGGCGGGCAAGTTGGCCGACCGGGTCTTTGCGCCCTCCGCCGATTCGATGTCGGAAAAAGCTAAAAACACCGGCGACTCGGCGCCCTCGCCGTTCACCGCGCGCGTACAGGCCCGGGCGACGCGCGATTTCGCCAACATCACCACGGCCCTGGGTGACCGCATGCCCAAGACGGCGATGACGCGCCACGACCTGATCGCCGAAGTGAAGTCACACGTGTGGCTGCAGGCGAAAGTCGGCGACGACTGGGTCGATCTGGATTCGTCCTTCGCCGACGCCGCGCCCGGCAAGCACTACTGCGAGCCCCAGCAAACGGCCGACGCGCTGCCGGCCGATCGGTTCCAGCAGATCACGCTGCGCCTGACCGTCGAACGCCTCGATGGCGGAAAGCTGACGACCGCCACCGCACTCGAACAAACGTCGCCCGCGGCCGACCTGGCCGACCGGCAGATCTTCGTTCTGCACCAGCCGGCCAGCGGCCTGAAAGGCCTCGGCGGGGCGGTGGGCGGATCGAACGCGGATGCGCTCGTCCCCGTCCTCTGGATCGACGGCCAAGCCAAACCCGGCACGCCCGTCGACTTTGCCAACACCGCCGGCGAGAAAGCCGCCGCGCCCAAGGCCGGTGCGGTCGGCGACGCGCTCAGCGCCTTGAGCGCCGCGCCCGACGAACCGGCAGCGCCCACAACGGCGGCCGCCCAGCTCGTCGCCGAATATCTCGATACCGAAATCACCCGCCCCGGCGGCCCGGCCATCAAACACCGCCGCGTGCTGATCGACCGCGCCGGCGCAGCATGGCGCGCCACGGGCACCCACGACGCCGCCAAGCTTCGGCCCCTGGCGCGAAATGCGCAGGGCCCAATCGATGCACAGACGATTCACAATCTGCAGATCAGCACCGGCGCACACGACATGTGGTCCTACGCCAGCGCGATGAATTCGCTCGCCACCGGCGACGGCCCGACCGAGCAATCGACCGACTTCGCCGAGCAGGCCTGGCCGATCGCCATGCAGAACCTGGCGACCGTGATGTGGGCCGACGGCGTGCTCGTGCCGGCGATGAATCAGTCAGGGGAAAACAGCGCCGCGCGCTTCTACTGTGATTCGCCCCGCCTGGTGCTCTTCAGCCTGTCGGCCCAAGCCGTCGGCACGGAAACGGAACTGGCCACGCAGATCGATCTCATGCACGACACCGTGCGCGGCGTGGCGAAAGACACTGCGGGCGCGACGGCCGCCGCCCGCGGAAAACTCTGGTACGGCGTGGCCGAGGGCGCGCTGGAGCACGAAATCACGGCCGAGCAGGCGTTCGCGATGGGGGCGACGCCGTACGTCGAATCGACCAGCGCCCTCGCCGGCGACGGCGCGCTCAGCCTCGTCGACACCGCCCACCCAGCTCAGATCGCCTCCGCCGCCCCGGCCGACACCGCCCCACGAATGCAGGTCGCCGCCGCCCGCGGTGACACGCTGGTCGTGCCCGCTGGCGTCATGCAGGGCGGCGAAAGCGGCTGGTGGGCCATCAGCCCCAGCGGCGACACCCGCGCCGTCGTCGGCGAAGACTACGGCATGAGCCGATCACTCTACCGCGGCGCTCCCGGCGGCCAGGGCGGCGGCAGCCCAGCCGCCGCCAGCCGCGCTCACCCCAACTACAACGGCGGCACCGGCCAAGGCAGCGGCCGCGGCCCGGCACCGCGCGGCGGCAACATGCAATCCAAAGCCCGCACCGGCGGAAATGAGTACCTCACCATTCTCATGACCGTCAGCATCCCCAACTGGATCTCCTTCTGCGTCGTCACCTACTCGGTGGTGATCGTGGTGTTCCTGGTGACGAAGGAACTGTATCGGTAATGCCGAGGCCAATATGGCGGCGCTGCGCATCCTGGGACTTGGCATGCCAACCGTTAATGCGGCCAAACCCGATGCCAGATAACACGAACAGACGTAGATTTGTGGACGGGCTTAACGCTATCGCAGTAGTATAATGCCTACGATTGCGGCTTGCTTCTGCCACCTGTTACATGCCCTTCATCGCATAGAATGTGAGTTATAACGACATGGGCGACGTTACCATCCAACTCGACGAAGCGACGGCACTTGTGCTGTTCGATTGCCTCGGCCGCTGGGATTACGACGAGCAGCCGCTTGAGTTGCGTGATGACGCGGAATTCTACGCAATGTTGAAGGTTATGGCCGGTTTAGAAAGCTCTTTGACCGCGATTGTCCGTCCCGACTATTTGGAGCTAGTTCAGAAAGCCAGAGCAGAGTTGCTGGCTCGGCAGGGTACTGTTTGAGCACCCACTACAGTGACTTGGCCCGGATATGTGTAGAGCAGGCCAAACCGATGGCACTCGACAAAGGACTGCCGTGACCAAGCCAGTCTTTTAGGGTGGGCACGGCCCACCATCCGCTGGGCAGAACGGCGGGCCGTGCCCACCCTACGAAGCTTCGGCAGCATTGGCCGGTGTCACCAAACGGAGTTGCTCCATGCGAACTTTGCGAATTGTCTTGGCGGTCTTCACTGCCAGTCTTTCTGCGGCGGGGGGCTGCACCCTTGATCCTGCCGCAGGTAGAACACTTGAGATCCGGCAGACGCAATTGACGTCCACCTACCGCGGCAAGTTCGTTGTCGACGCAAGTCAACTGCCGGAGGGGTCGGTGGAACGTGTCGAACGCAAGGATCACTGGGGTAATCCCGTCACGGAGCTTAAGATCAGTTCGGCTCAGGCCGTCCGGATTCTGATCGTGCCCACTACGCAACCGTAGCTGCATCAGGGGTGAGCGCAACAGGAGTCGCCGTGGCACAATGGACAGGACAATTCAGTGGGAACACGCACGCAACCCGCGTTGCGGATATTGAAGCCTCGCTACGGCTAGCTGTCGCCGCGCTGAGACATGCCGAAGGTTCTGATGCGGTCGATGCAAAGGGAACAGCCGTGCACCGATTAGCGGCACGCTTGTGGTCGGCACGTCTTCGGATGGCCCGTGCAAGGCTCGCCGGCGTGTCGCCATTGACTCTACAGCAGAGTAAGGTCGAAGTGGACGTAGCTGCATCAAATTCGCGTAACACACGCGTGCGCGCCGACGGTATTGCGGGTATCCTTGCGGAATTTGGTGTAGCAGACGGGCCGGCCACTGGGGCACAATGAATCTCGTTTCGCGTGATTGGCCGGCGACAGAACAGCGTCGCGAGGCGCTCCTGTGATCGCCTACGAATAGTAGACAAGCGGAGATGCCGTGCCGAGAGCCTATACCTGTTCACTCCAAGCCAGTGACCCCATCCAGTTCCCGGACCTGTGCGTGATCTGTGGAAAGCCGCAGCCCGGCACGACGCATCGTTACGCGGTAAAGCAAAGTCTTTCGCTCTCGCGCTTCGGGGGATGGCAGCGCATCAAGGTGCCTTGCTGTCGCGGTTGTGGATGGCGACTGGACCTCGGCCGAGTATTGCGCGGGGCACGCTTTCTATTGATAACGGCCGCGGTAACACTCCCCGCGACATGGTTGTTATATCACTACACGCCGCTCCGCGACGCGACGCTGGGCGGAACGGTATTCGGCATCTTCTGCGTTGTGTTGATCGTCAATGGCTTTTGGGAGATGTTTCACCCGCCGGAATTTGTGATTGACGTGACCGGGTCTACCGTTTCGTTTGAGTTCCGCGACCGAGACCGAGCGGAAGCGTTCGCCGCGGCCAACGGGATGAGCTTCGCCGCGCTGCCAACGCATGGGGAGTAAGCTGTCTGTCGGAATTACCGTCGGGCGTCGCTCGGCATTTCGGGATGTGTACGTACTAATGAAATACAGAACCTTCTGGAAACGATTTTGGGCCGGCTTCATCGATGGCTTGGTGTTTTTGCCGATGGGTTTCTTAGACGGGTTGTTGATGGCACCAGAGCGCGGGAATGCCGTGCTGATTAGCTGGGCAATCTTCAGCTATTCCTCCTGTTGGATTTATAGCGTCTGGCTCCATGCGCGTTTTGGCCAGACGGTCGGAAAGATGGTCATGCGCGTCACCGTGCTTGATCTCGGCGAAGAACGTCGTCCGTCGCTCTATCAAGCCTTTCTGCGGGACATCGGCTACATCGCGCTGAACTTGCTTTTCCTGGGGTACGTCCTCTATCTCATTTCAAAAGGCCAATATCGTCATGGCGCCGAGGAATCGACAGCGATTGGCCAACTTCTGGCATGGTCGGGCGCTGCGTGGTTTTTGCTAGAGATTGTTTCGATGACGACCAATGAGAAGCGGCGCGCGCTTCATGACTACATTGCCGGAACGGTGGTTACTCGAAACGCGTAACCAGTACACTGTGCCGAGCCAAGAATTTGCAAGAGGCTTCTTGAGGAGCGCTGATGGACGTCTGGATGCTGCGAAAGATCAATACCGCCTGCTTCCGCATCGCGCTGCTGACCATTGTCATCGGTGTGCTGCTGGCTGTTGCCGGCATCTGGGGCTTGTTCCCCACAATTTTCCCCATGTTCTGGAAACTGCTCGGTACGGATATCGTCGTATTTCTCGGGGCCATTTTCACCAACATGGCCATCATGTGCTACGCCAACTCGGACGGGTCGTCGGCTGGCCGATCAATGCGAGCGGGCGGCCCCGGCGTCAAGCTGCCCACGCCCGAAGAGTATGCCGTCGGCCATAGCGATTAAACGGAATGGTGTTGTGAAACGAACGGTCGACTCTTAATGGAGGAAAGCATGACCAAGCCCGCCAAGAACCCGATCTGCCTTTGGTACAACAATGACGCCGAAGAGGCGGCGACGTTCTACGCGAAGACGTTTCCCGATTCGTCGGTCGATGCCGTGCACTCTGCGCCGGGCGATTTTCCGGGCGGGAAGAAGGGGCAGGTGCTGACCGTACAGTTCACCGTGCTGGGCATCCCGTGCCTCGGCCTGAACGGCGGGCCGATGTTTAAGCATGACGAAGCGTTTTCGTTTCAAGTGGCGACCGAAGATCAGGCGGAGACCGATCGCTACTGGAGCGCGATCATCGGCAACGGCGGCCAGGCGAGCGACTGCGGTTGGTGTCGCGACAAGTGGGGCCTCTCGTGGCAGATCACGCCGATCGCCCTGACGCAGGCCATCACTGATCCCGACCCGGCCGCGGCCAAGCGCGCGTTCGATGCGATGATGACGATGGGAAAGATCGACGTCGCCGCGATCGAGGCGGCGCGGCGGGGGTGAGGGGGGCGCGCGGCCTGCCGAACGTGCGGCAC
>JAQGHK010000225.1 GCA_028288875.1 Phycisphaerales bacterium
CGTGCCCGCCAGGTACGAATTCATCTGCGGATTGCCCATGGCCGACGACAGCACAAGCTTGGTGGGCGCGACGGCTTTGGCCGCGGCGTAGAGCTCATTATTGTATTGGCGCACCGCGGTGAAATCACCGACCATATTGCCGTTGGCGTCGAGATAGACGTCGGTGTAGCCGTTGTAAGTGTGCAGCCAGTTGGCCGGTTCGTTGAGGCCTTCGACGGCTTCGGCGTAATTAGTTGCAAGCCGACCGGCGATGTAAGAGGGCGACGCGTCGGCCGCGTCGGCGGGGGGCACCACCAGCGTCTGCACGCCCGCAGTGTCGTACAGACCTTGCAGCCGGGTGTGAGCGGTCGTGGTGTGATCGCCGCTGCGAATGTGCCGAACGCCAAGTGACTTCACCAGATCAATGCCGAGCTGCTGGTTGTACGGATTTCCCGGCTGCGAGCTGATGGTGAAGTGCGTGTTGACGCCGATGGAGTCCACGAAGTTTTCTGCCGGCGTGGCGACTTCGACGGTCAGCAGCCGACGCTGCTCGAGATTTTCCACCCCGGCAATGGCCGCGGCGAAGCGCTGCCGTGTGGTGTTGGAGAAATTGAAGACGGAACCCTTCTCTGATTGCGAACGCTGAGACATGCCTGCTCCTCGTTAAAACGTTGAATCCCTACAACGATTTCGAGAGCGCCACGCGTCCTGCACCTGCCGCCAGCAGATGCGGGACAACTTCCTGGATGAACCCTCGCCAAACGTGGTCGCTCCTCCGCCGAGCCGGCCCAAATCGACGATTCGGGCGGCCGTAAGTAGTATAACATCATTGTTATATGTTTGAAGGAAAATCTTTCGCGGTGTTCGTTCAGCGGTAACGCTCGATCCGGTAGAGCTGGCGACGCTTGATGACGGACGTCAATTCAGGAACGGATTTTTAGGCCTGTATTTCTAGGCGTAAGTTGCTTCCGGTTGTCAGTTCGGTATGCGGCGACTTCGACCAGACTGCGATAAGAGAAATAATTTTCGCGTCGAGCAAGCTTGAAATAAAAAGTGCGACAAAATATTTAAATGGCTTGCATAATGTATAACATTGGTGTTACATTTTCTCTGTGCAGTCCGTCTGGCGATCGATCTGCACAGTTGCGGGCAAATCTAATTCGCGGAACATTCGGGAGGTCCAAATGAAAAGCGTTCAATCCATGAACACGTCGAAGTCGGTTCGTGCGGCGTCGCATCGTGCCGGGTTCACGTTGGTCGAGCTGCTCGTCGTGATCGGCATCATCGCGCTGCTGATCGGGATTCTGCTGCCAGCGCTGAACAAGGCGCGGACGGCGGCGAAGGACATCGTTTGCGCATCCAATGTCCGAAGCATTGTGCAAGGCTGCCTGATCTACACTACCGATTGGAAGGGCTGGCTCCCGCCGACCTACGGCACGTCGCAGGGCGCGATTGAAATCGTTAATGCAGGAGGTCGGCCTTACGGCGTCGCTTTGATGGTGCTCAAGAAGATTACGACGCCAAAGGCGCTGTATAGCCCGTCCGACCAGTACCAGGCTTACGAAACCGATTATCCGCTCTGGAGCCGTTTCGTTAATCCGCTGAATCCTGGATATGGCGGGGCGAACTTCTCGGCCACGGAAAACATGCACGTCAGCTACCTGCTTCGCGAACAGGAGCCTAAGGCAACCTCCACGACCTATACCTTCAACCAAGTGGCCGGCTTCAACCCGTGCTTCAAACTTGGTAATCGACGTATGTCCTGCGTGTCTGATCGCTTCCTGTCCGACTGGGTATGGTCATACCACGGTGGATCAAGCGGGAAGGCAAAAGCTAGCACCGCGCCCGGCGGTAAATTCACGGCAGCCAATGGAAAAGGGTGGCATGTTGGATTTACGGATGGAAGCGTGATCTTCATCGATAACGACCGGAACACGTATTCATCGGGTGCGAATCCGCCCGGCGATACGAACAGTTCCGCAATTGCCGATCCGAAGACGGGCCTGAACGTGCCAACGTCATTCAAGAATCGCCATCTTGCCTGGCGACTGTGGGATGCTCAGCAATAGTCGCGGGTTTCCATGCGCCGTCTAAACGACCGAATTTCTAAAATTATCCGGCGGTTCATCGATGCCAATTATCTGTGCAAAGCCATCAAAGAATGTTGTCGCCTTGGCCTTCTCAATCTTGGCAGCCTGTTCCGTGTCCAGCTCGGCCAGAGCCGATGGTGAAACGGCTCCCCTCCGGCAGTTCATGGTCGCCACCCACTTCCACCGCGCGGCCCTTAAGAACAACACCCAGCCGCAATGGGACGTCGACAAGCTCATTCCGCAGATCAAGGCGCTTGGGGCGTGGGGCGTGCGCGATGGGGCGACGTGGTCGGGCGTTGAGAAGGTCAAGGGGAAATACGAGTTGCCCGAGGCCGATCGGCATTGGGTGGATCAGGCAACTGGCGCGGGGTTGAAGGTCGTTTTCGTCCTGCTGTACGACAACAAGATCTATGAGAACCCGTGCGACCCGGACGCCTTCGCGAACTACGCCGCGTTCATGGCCAAGACGTTCAAGGACAATCCGAACGTCATCGCGTTTGAAATCTGGAACGAGCCCGGCAACTTCATCATGCGTAAGCAGTACGGCGGCGCGTGGAATGCGCTGGGCGATGCGCCGTGGCTGAAGCAGTATTCGATCCTCGTCGATAAGGCCGCGACGGCGATCAAGAAGGAAAACCCGAAGGTGCAGGTCATCGCGGGCGCGGGCGTGGCGCCGCCCATGGCGCACCTGCTGGACCGTTACCCGGAAGCGTTTAAAAACGTGGACGGCCTCGTCGAGCATCCCTACACGTATCGCACGCCGCCGGAAGTTATCCCCTTCGGCGGGCCGAAGAATCTGGAGCGGGACGGCATTTCCGTCGCCGATGAGAAGCATTCCATGGAGTCGCTCCTCAAGGGTGAGAGCGACCGCCTCGAACAGAAGACCGGCCGGCGGCTGCCGGTA
>JAQGHK010000244.1 GCA_028288875.1 Phycisphaerales bacterium
GCGGTTACACCGATACGGCCGAGAAGTTTCATCGGGCCGCCGCGCTGTCCGTCCTCAGCACGGATCGCTGGCAGCGGACGGACGGCCTTTATCAGGTCACCAAGAACCGCATCGATCCGCCGAAAAAACGCGGCTACGCCGATTACAGCGGCCTGACGAATTACAACGGCTACATGATTCTTCACCTGTCCGAACTCGTGGAGGAATGGCGCGGCGGCTTGGGCGAGCAAGCAATGCCGAGCGAAACCGGCGGCTATGCCCTACAGACCGATTCCGATTACGCCACCGCCGTCGCTGATGCCGGCGGCGTGCACGTTAATGCGGCCCTGCGCGGCCAGACGACGATCGCGAATAAGCAGTACTGGACGCAGCTCGGCGTGACGCGCGTCAGCGAAGCCGGATGGGATTCGCGCCTGGGCAACTTGTCCGGAGAAAACCCGGCCACCAAGGCGGCGTTCAGTCTCGCCCCGCTCGTTTACACCAACGGCGCCTACCTGCGAATGGCAGAGATGGCGACGAAATACACCGCGACCTTCTCGGCAGAGACCACCACCGCCGAACTCACGCGCGTCACGATGTCGTACAAGCCGATCAGCTCAACCAGTGGCCTTCCGACCCTTTCTCAGACCATGACCGTCACGCCGGATGGGGTGTTGATGACGGTCTCCTCCTCAGTGGCGAATGTCGGCGCCACGCTGCCGCTGCTGCTGAACGACGGCTCGGCGTTGGTCGCCAGCGTCGGTCGCAATCTTGCCAGCACGGCTTACTCGGCGAAAGGAGATTCGCTGAATTACATGGTGGTGGACACGGGCGCTCGCATCAGTGATCCCGGCATCACGATTGCCGGGGCGACGGGCGATTACGATCCGTTGGTAGCGACCCGCGCCGGGCGCACCACGATGTCAGTCTTCATTTACACGAAGAAAGCCAGCGATCCGGCCGCGGTCAGCATCCAGAAATCGCTGCTGATCAGTAAAAACAACTACACGTCCGCGCTGGGGCGGGTCGTCGGCACGACCTATATCGGTGCCAGCGGCATGGCCGGTGGCTATGGAAGCGCCGTGGACTTGGACGGAGACGGCATCGCGGATGTCACGTTCAGCAAGCCGGTGGAATGGGTCATGTCGCTGCGTAAGGGCGTGCCGCGATATGTCGAGGCCGATGACTTGGTCACCTATCACCACGCCGGGCTCAGCTACGGCCTGAGCCCGCTGACGGCCCGACGCGTGCGATAGCCCGTCTTCCGCGGACGCTCTAAATGCCGGCGATGGTGCCCAAAACGCAATTCATCGCCTACAATTACTGACGATGAACACGACACTTCCCGGCGCCGTCGGGCGGCTTCTCAATGCGCCGGAATTGCATGCGCTGGCCGAGCGGCTGAAGCAGGACAACCTGGCGGCGGCATTCGGCGTCTGGGGATCAGGCGCGGCCGCCGTGGCCAGCACCGTCGCCTCAAAGCTGAACCGCCCGCTCCTGTTCGTCTGCGGCCACCTCGATGAGGCCGATGACATCGCCGATGACATTCAATTGTTCAGCGGCGAACGGCCCGGCGTGCTGCCGAGCCTGGACGTCAGTGGCGGCGGCATGGGCCGCGTCAGCGAAGAACAGGCCAGCGACCGAATGCGTCGCGTGCAGCAACTTGCGGCCGGCAAACAGCCGCCGGCGATGGTCGCGCCGATTCAAGCGCTGATGCAACCGGTGCCCGCCAAGGGCGAGTTGAAGCACCTCACGCGCGATATCGGTAAGGGCGCGACGATCGATCCAGAAAAGCTGGTCGTCTGGCTGGCCGAGCACGGGTTCAATCGTGTCGATCAGTGCGAAGTGCCCGGCGATTTCGCCATGCGCGGCGGCATCGTCGATATCTATCTGCCCGGCGAATTCGAAGGCTCCGAAATCCTCGGCTTGCCTGTCCGCATCGATTTCTTCGGGGATCAGGTCGAGACGATCCGCCGCTTCGATATCGACACGCTGGGCTCCGGTGAAGCGCTACAGGAAGTGCAGATTGTCGACATCAAAGGGCAGATCAAAACCACCAGCGAGCAGACGCACCTGCTGACGTTTTTGTCGAAAGACACGATCATCGTTCTGCATCAGCCGCTGGAGATCCAGGAACAGGCCCGCAGCTACCTCGATCGCGTGCCGGACCAGCGCGGCATTTATCCGCTGAGCGCCCTGCTGAAGCACGTGGCCAGCTACGCGGTGCTGGAACTGAGCGACTTCGATCAAGGTTTAACCAGCCTGCCGATCGCGATCGATAGAGAGCCGATCCGCACCGCGTTGCCGATCAAATCGGTCCAGAAGTTCGAGACCGAGGCGAAGAAGGCGATCCGCGAATTGCTGGAGCTTAGCGTTACGCAGGACGTGGTCATTTTCTGCGAGAATGAAGGCGAAAAAGATCGCCTCGCGCAGATGCTGGAGGCCGAGGCGCCCGGCGGCGGTCGCGTGCAACTCACGCTCGGCTATCTGCATCGCGGCTTTGTCTGGGACAACACTGAATCGCCGGATGCGGATCAGACCGATCGTGCCCTCGCCCTGATCGGCCATCACGAATTATTTCACCGATTCGAGGTCCGCCGGCGATCGAAAAAGGTGATCAATGCAAAGGCGGTGGACTCTTTTTTGGACCTCAACGTGGGCGACTACGTCGTCCACGTGGCTCATGGGATAGCCAAGTTCACGGGCCTTCACACGATGCAGAAGGATGGGAAGAGTGAGGAATATCTCACACTTCGCTTCGCTGAAAACGCCACGCTGCACGTGCCGGCCAACCGAATCAATCTGATTCAGAAGTACGCCGGTGGTTTCTCCGGCAGCCCCACGCTCAGCCGCCTGGGCAGCGGCATGTGGGAAAAGCAGAAGGAGAAAGTCGCCGAAGCGGTCATGGATATGGCCGCCGAGCTGATTGATGTGCAGGCAGCCCGTAATGCCGAAGTCGGAACTACCTTTCCGCCGGATACGGAATGGCAGCGAGAGTTTGAAGCCGAGTTCCCCTACACGCCGACACAGGATCAGGTAAATGCCGCCGAGGAGATCAAAGGCGACATGCAAAAGCCCCGGCCGATGGACCGCCTGCTCTGCGGCGACGTGGGTTACGGCAAAACCGAGATGGCCATGCGCGCAGCGTTCAAGGCTGTCGAATCTGGCCGACAGGTCGCCGTGCTGGTACCGACCACCGTGCTGGCCGAGCAGCATTATCGAAGCTTCAGCAGCCGGATGGCCAGCTATCCATTCACGGTCGAGTCGATCAGCCGATTCAAGACGACCAAGCAGGCCAAGGACATCACCAAGCGCGTGGCCGAGGGGAAGGTCGATGTCATCATCGGCACGCATCGCCTGCTCAGCAAAGACATTCACATTCCCGAGCTCGGCCTAGTCGTGGTCGACGAAGAACAGCGCTTCGGCGTGACGCACAAAGAGCGCCTTAAACAGATGCGCACGCAGGTCGATGTGCTCACCATGTCGGCCACGCCGATCCCGCGCACGCTGCACATGAGCATGCTCGGCATCCGCGATATCAGCAGCCTGACGACGGCCCCGCAGGACCGCCGCAGTGTGGTCACGGAAGTCATGGGCTACGACAGCAATCGCATCAAGCTGGCGATCCTTCGTGAGCTTCAGCGCGAAGGGCAGATTTACTTCGTCCATAACCGCGTGACCGACATCATCGAGATGGCGGACAAGATTCAGCAACTGGTGCCCGATGCTCGCATCATCATGGGCCACGGCCAGATGGCCGACGGCGAGATGGAAAAGGCGATGCTGAAGTTCATCCGCCACGAGGCCGATATTCTGGTCTGCACGACGATCATCGAGAGCGGCCTGGATATCGCCAACGCCAACACGATGATCATCAACAACGCCGACCGCTTCGGCCTGAGCGAGCTTCACCAGCTCCGCGGCCGTGTTGGGCGTTGGAAGCATCGCGCATACTGCTACCTGCTATTGCCGCCGGATCGGCCGGTGACGCCGATTGCGGCGAAGCGCCTCAAGGCGATCGAGGAATACAGCCATCTTGGCGCCGGCTTCAAGATCGCCATGCGCGACTTAGAACTACGCGGCGCTGGCAACATTCTTGGCGCGGAGCAGAGCGGCCATATCGCAACGGTCGGCTACGAGATGTATTGCCAGCTGCTGGAAGAGGCCGTCCACCAGCTCAAACACGATAAGAAGATCGTTCGTCCTGAGGCCCACGTCGACATCGGCGTGACGGCCATCATGCCGAAGAATTATGTCGTCAATGACCGTCAGCGCATGGACGTCTATCGCCGGCTCACCCGGTGTTCCGACGTGGAAACGGTGCAGGCACTGCAAAAAGACGTGACCGACGCCTATGGCGAGCCGCCGCGGCAAGTGATCGTGCTTTTCGCGCTGACCGAACTGCGCCTGCTCGCCGGCCACTTCGGCATCAGCAGCATTGTGAAGAAGGAGCCGGATGTCGTGCTGACGGTGGCCGACGCCCACCGCGCCAGCTTTGCGTTGACGGGTGCCCCCGGCCGGTTAACGGTTGTCGACGAAAAGACGATTTACCTTCGCCTGCCGCCCACGTTCCTTGAAGCCGACACCTTGCTTCTGGCGATGTGCAATTTGATGCGCGCGGCGAAAACCAAGGAACTCGCCGCGTTGGCCGCCCAAGCAGCCGACGCCTCTGCGCCAACCCCGGCCGCGGCCGCACTGCCGGCGCCAGCTGAGGCTGTCGTCGCGCCACCGGCGGCCAAGTCAGCACCTGTAGCACCCAAGCTCCAAGTGGCAGCCGTGACGAAAATATCTCCGGCGCGGCAGAAAGAAGCCGCCCGGGCAAAGATGACCCCGGCGAACACGGCTCAGAAGCCGACAGCCGCCAACAATGCGGCCGACTCGGTGATGTCGCAGATCGCCAAGCTGACCTCGCTGCACGAGCAGGGCATCCTGACGGACGAAGAGTTTAAGGCAGCGCAGCAGCGGCTGCTAGCGGCGGCCCGGGGATAGGCCACTTCGCTAAGATGTGCCAGACTGGTTATTTCCCGGCGAGCCACATGGCGGCACGCTGTGAAGTAGGGGATCGAACCATTCCAATCGCCTCGCTCCATTCGGCGTCGGCGAAGATTGATCCGCCCAAGCGGCAAAAGAGGCCGCGCCGATTCCAAAGCGATCGGTATTGCATCGGTAGGTCATGAAGTGAGCCGGCGAGCAGGGCCGTCACCGCCAGTTCTGCACTCCGGAGCGCGGTACCCATCCCTTCGCCGCCCACGGGTTCGATTGCGCAGGCGGAGGCACCGATCGGAATGATCCGCTCTGGCCACGTGGCCGCCGGCGCGTGACGCGGCAGGGGCGAGGCGAGCCATCCGCCGATTTGCTCGGCCGCCGCGAAATGGCGGCGCATCGCACCGGATTTCTCGAGCATCGATTCCCACCATGCCGCCATATCGCCGCGCACGGACGCGACAACGGACCGGGGAACGGAAAACGCCACATTCCAACGGGCGCCTTCGATCGGGGCGACGCCGCCGTAGCAGCCAAGGCCGCCATAGAGCGTGATCGCACTCGGGTCGGCCGCGACGTTTGTGAAATGGGCTTTGACGCCGAGATCACCCGTCGCCGCTGGCCGCGGCGTTGTGAAGGCGGCACGACCGTCGGCCGCAAGCACATAATCTGGCGTAAGCGTCTTGACGGTATTCGATACCAAGCACCGGACGTCGACATGAACGGTCGCCGTGTTAGCGTCAATGCGCTCAACGCGAGCGGGCTGCAACACCGTCGCGCCCGCATCCTTGGCCGCGGCCAGTAAAACGGCATCGAACGCGGCTCGCGAAAGGCCTAGCATCGGTTTTGGCAGCGGCATCACAACGTTGCTTGCTCGACTGAACAAATGCGCGGCGACCAGTTCCCGACCGACGGCGACCAACGGCGCTTCCAACCCATGCCGACGGAGGACATCGCGCCCAAGGGCCGACAGACATTCGCCGCACACCTTGTCGCGCGGAAAGCGATGTTGCTCGACCACGGTCACGGCCACGCCGGCGCGAGCGAGCAGCTTCGCCGCGAGGCTGCCGGCCGGGCCGCCGCCGATGACCAGAACGTTCATATCCGCATGATACGGCACGGCGTTGGCGCAACTTTCAAATCATTCGCTGATCGGTCGTTGCTTGGATTGAACGGCTTGAGCATAGTCATCAGGCGTGTCGATATCAGCGGACGCTTCCGGACACGGCACGGATTCAACACGGATCTCACCGCCGGTCCAGAGGGCCTTTGCACCCTGCGAGTCCGGCCAACTGCGCAGCCGCTGCAGCGTAGCTTCATCCACGATGACCGGCGGCCCCAGCGTTCCGGCGTACGCGGCCACACATGCCGCGGGATGCGTTTTTTCGAAGGCATCGATCAACCGATTCAGCGTATCGACTGACACGGAGGGTTGGTCGCATAGGAGAATCAGCGCCTGCCGCGTGGTTGCCGGCAGTGCGTTCGCGCCAGCCCGCAGCGACGACCCCATGCCGCTCTCCCAGCGGTCGTTTTGAATGGCGGTTGCCCGCTCGCCGATCTGTGCCCGGCACTGTTCCCCGTCACGGCCCAGGACGACGACGATCGGATCGCAGCCGACGGCCTCTGCGTTGGCCACCGCGCGGGACAGCAGGGATTGCCCGTCGATGGTCAGCAATTGCTTGGGGCGTCCCATTCGTGATGAGCCGCCAGCGGCGAGAAGAATTGCGGCTAAGCCTGCCACGCGATATCCGGGGCGATGGCGTCTGGGGCGCGGCGTGCGTGCAGCGGCCGGGCATCGGCGGCGCGCACACAGGCTTGCACTTCGGCGATGATGGATAGCGCAATTTCTTCCGGCGATTCCGAACCGATATCCAGGCCGACGGGCGAATGCAGCGATCGCCCGGGATGGCCTGACGGCAGGGCAGCGATCGCCCGCTCCGTGCGATGGCGCGGCCCGAGCAGGCCCAAATATCGCGGCCGCGCCGTGATCGCGGCCAGGACCGAAGCGTCCCGCGCCAGATTGTGCGTCATGACGACCACCGCACATTCGGCCGTGATCGGCACGCCGCTGAGCGGCGCCTCCGGCCCAGTGACGTATCGCTCGTCCACGTGAGCGAAGCGCATCTCAATCGCCAGCGCAGGACGCGCGGCCACGACCGCCACCCGCCAGCCGAGTGTCTTGGCGATGATCGCGACAGGCACGGCGTCCGGACCGCCGCCGACAATCACGAGCCGCTGGGGTGGCGAAAGGTGTTCAACCAGTACGCTCGCTTCACTGCCATCTCCCGCGACGGTACAGCAGTGAGTTCGCGACGAGTCTGATTCCGCTACCACTGCCGCCACCAGGTCGTCCGGGATCAGATGGCAATCGGTTCCAAAGTTATGTGACAGGCCGGCGGTCGAAGCCCATCTGCCGGTTGCGTGAGCGATCGTAAGGATCGATACGTTGTTCGGCTTGCCACCAAGA
The DNA here is from genome assembly GCA_028288875.1 of Phycisphaerales bacterium. Taxonomy (GTDB): domain Bacteria; phylum Planctomycetota; class Phycisphaerae; order Tepidisphaerales; family Tepidisphaeraceae; genus RYN-431. The sequence continues at coordinate 7,430 of JAQGHK010000244.1, forward strand.
CCGAGCAGGGCCGCCAATTCCGGAATGACTCCCGGCGAATCGTGGGAGAGGGGCTGGATCAGCACGTCGATCGTTCCGCCGCATCCGGTGGTCACGCCACGCTGAATCAGTTCTTCATCGGACGTGTCATAGCGATGAACAAATGGTTTGCCCGCAGCAATGACACCGCGAGCCCGGTCCGCGACATCGCGCTCCAGACACCCGCCACTGACGCCGCCCCAAGTTCGGCCGTCCTCGGCCACTAGCATTCGAGCACCCGGACGGCGATAGGCCGAGCCTTCGACACGGACGACCGTTGCCAGCGCGCAAGCTTTCCCTTGCTCACACAAGGTGTTGAACGCAGCGACGATGTCGGTCCATTCCCGCATGTATGCGATGGTCTCAAGCTGGCTGCTTTTACAGCAACTTATCTGGCGTGATCGGCAGATCCCGCACGCGTTTTCCTGTGGCATGGTACACGGCATTGGCCACCGCCGCCGCAATGCCGGTAATGCCAATCTCGCCGACACCACGGCAGCCGATTGCGTTGAAATTGTAATCGGGCCTGCCGATGAAATGGACATCGATCTGCGGCACGTCGGCGTTCACTGCTACGGCGTAGTCGGCCAAATTATCCGTCGCCGGGCGGCCAGTGACCGAATCGAGATGCGTTTCTTCGGTTAACGCCATACCCAGGCCCATGACGACGCCGCCGATGATCTGGCTGCGAGCGGTCTTCGGGTTGATGACCGTGCCGACATCCATCACGCTGACGACGCGATTGATTCTCACCATCGGGGCGGGTCGATCGATGACAACTTCGACGAAATGCACGCCAAAGGACTGGCAGGCGAACGTCCGCATGTTAGTGCCAAAATCGACGCCGTTCAGCTGATTCGTCCGGCCAACCTCGGCGGGCTTTCCGGCGTGACCTTCGACATAGGCGCGGCCGGACTTATCTATGAGGTCGCGGATATGTGCCTTTCCCTCGGCGTGCGTATTCGAATTGCGGAATGCGAGCAGATTTCCTTCGATCTCGAATTGATCGGGCTCAACGACCGCCATTCCGGGCTGATCTTTCACCGCAATCTTGTAGAGAGCCAGCTTCAATTGGTATCCGGCGTCGTATAGCGCCTGGCCAACGCTGGCGGTGCTGTTGCTTCCGCCAGCGACCGGGCCGGGCGGGAGGGCACTGTCGCCGAGTTCGAACTTAACGCGGTCGGCGGGCAGACCGACCTGCGTGGCGGCGATCTGGGTAAACGCGGTGTACGCGCCTGTGCCGAGGTCATGCGTGGCGGCCGCGGCAATGGCACGCAGGCCGCCGTCGTCGGCCTTCATGAGGCGGATGCGGGCGGTGCCAGGGAAGCGATAGGCAGGATACGTCGCGCCCGCCACGCCCCAGCCCATTTGCCGGCCGTCCGGCGTTTTCATCCTGCCCGGCGTCGGATCGTATTTAGTCCAGCCGAACGCATCCGATCCGACCTGATACACCTCTTTGAGATGCTTGCCGGACCACGGCCGCTCATCTTCGGGATGAACTTCGGCGTAATTCTTCAGACGCAGGGCCACCGGATCCATCTTCAGCGCGACGGCCAGCTCATCCATCGCGCATTCCAGCGCGAACATGCCCGGACATTCGCCGGGGGCCCGCATGAAGGTCGGCGGGGCGATGTTAATTTTGTTTAAGCGGTGTGTGATCGCCAGGTTTGGCGTTGCGTACATGACACGACTGGTGGCCTTGCCGGCGGCCTCGACGAAATCGCCGACGACGGAACCTTCAATAGTCGTCTCATGATCGAGCGCGCGAATGGAGCCGTCTTTGTCCGCGGCGATGGAAATGGTCTGATTCGTTGAAGGTCGATGTCCCGTGCAGGTGAACATCTGCTTTCGCGTCAGCATCATGCGAACCGGCCGGTTCACGAGCTTGGCCAAGGCAACGGTCAGCACCGTGTGCGGCCATTGTGCGCCTTTACAGCCGAACGCATCCGATCCGACCTGATACACCTCTT
>JAQGHK010000249.1 GCA_028288875.1 Phycisphaerales bacterium
ACCCGCCATGCCGATGGCGGAAAACGGTGCGTCGCCGGCAGTCGGCTGGGGCTATTCCTCCCCGCGACCATAACAAATGATAACAATCCGCCCACCCCGCCGGACGTGTTGATTATCACTGAAGGCGAAAGCGACGCCGCCGCGGCCCTCGACTTGGGGCTCGCGGCGGTCGCCCGGCCCGGCTGCGCATCGTGCGGCGCGCTTGCCAGTCGCTACGTCGACGACCTGCGGCCCGGTCGCGTGGTGATCGTGGCCGACGCCGATGAGCCTGGCCAACGCGGTGCCGAAACATTGGCGCGATGCGTGGCCACCTACGGCATCCCCTGCCGCGTTCTAACGCCGCCGGAGGGCGCGAAGGACCTGCGCGAGTGGAAAGCCCGCCCGGATTGCGACTGTCACGCCCTGCTGGCGCTGATTGAATCACCGGCCGACCGGACGGAGGTGCTGCCGTGATCAAAACCAATGGATTGCCCGCAACGCGCGTCGACTACATGCCTGCCGCGAGAAAAGCTCCGCCTGCGGTGCAGGCGAAAACACCGCCGGCCGCGGCTGCGCCTTATCAGCCGTTCCCTGTTCACGTGCTGCCGCCGGTGGTGCGGCGCTTCGTGGTCGAACAGGCCGAAGCGATCGGGAGCGATCCGGCCTATATCGCCCTTCCGCTGATGGCGGCGATGGCGGCCGCCGTCGGCAATTCCCGCGTGCTTGGCCTAAAGCGCAGTTGGCGCGAGGTGATCATGCTTTGGTGCGTTGTGATCGGTGACAGCGGCACGATGAAAAGCCCGGCATTCGACGCAGCGTTGCGATTCACCCGCCGCCGTGAAGAGCTGGCCGCCAAAGAATACGCCGCCGCCTTTGCCGAATATCAAACCGCCAAGCAGGAATATGACGATGCGATCAAGCGATGGCGGAAGGCGCCCCCCGATGAGCGCGATGAAAAGCCGGAGCCGCCGGAGGTGCCGGAGTGCGCACGGTACGTGACGGCTGACGCGACGTGCGAGTCACTCGCCCCGCTATTGTCGAAAAATCCCCGTGGGCTGCTCATGGCGCGTGACGAACTGGCCGGCTGGCTTGGCGGGTTCAACCAGTACAAGGCCGGCAAGGGCAGCGACGTGCCGAACTATCTGGAAATGCACCGGGCCGGCACCATGATGACCGATCGCAAGACCGGCGACATGACGACGATTCGCGTGCGGCGGGCCGCCCTGTCGATCGCCGGCGGCATTCAGCCGGGCACGCTGGCCAGAACGCTATCGCCTGACTTTTTTGCAAATGGCTTGGCGGCGCGTCTGCTGCTAGCCATGCCGCCGAAGCGATTGAAGCGGTGGACCGAAGCGGACGTCGACGATGCGACCGTGAACGCTATGCAGGACGTGTTCGACGCGCTGCTTGGCCTGCAGCCCGATACCGACGTCAACGGTGAACCCGCCCCGTGCATCGTGAAGCTAAATGACGAAGCGATGGCCGACTGGATTGCGTTTTACAATCGCCATGCGTTGGAACAGCACGAAATGGACGGCGACCTGTCGGCAGCATGGAGCAAGTTGGAAGGCTACGCCGCCCGGTTGGCGCTGGTCATTCACTGCGCCCGGCAGGCCGAAGGCGATAGGCTGCAGCCCTTCATGCTGGACGAAGACAGCCTGGCCGCCGGCGTTATTCTGGCGGATTGGTTTGGCTACGAAGCCCGGCGCGCTTACGCCGTTCTGGGCGAAAGCGAAGCCGGCCGGGCTCGGCGGGAACTGGTAGAACTGATCAAGCGGCACGGTGGCGAAATGAGCGCCCGAGATGTGCAACGTGCGAAGCCCAAAGCCTTCATTACAGCGGACGCAGCCGATACGGCATTGGTCGATTTAGTCAACGAAGGCTATGGCCGATGGCACAGCCCCAAAACCACCGGGCGGGGGCAGCCGCGGTCGCGGCGTTTTATCCTGTTCGACGGATTGACAGTCGACAATAATCCACAGTTTGCCGAAGAATCTGCGAATACTGTCAACTGTCAAAGTGTCGATAGCCGCGCCGCCGTGTCCCGTAGCTGCAGTACCGACGCTGCGTGACTGCTCATACGGAACATTAGCATTTTTAGCATTTTGCATCGCCTTTAAAGCATCCCAAAACCTCTTTAATCGTCGGTCGGCTATAGTGACGCCGACCGGCCGCAAAAGGATTGAACCCATGGCTTCCCTTACTTCCGATGCCCGCGGCTTACGCCGCATTTTGTTCCGCGACGGTGACGATCGCCGGACGATTCACCTTGGCGACGTCGAAAAGAAAATCGCCGCTGGCGTGTTGTCACACGTCGAGCGGCTGATCAACGCCAAGCACTTCGGCCAACCCCTGCCTGTGGAAACCGCCCGGTGGCTCGCCACGGTGAAGCCAGTGCTGCACGCCCGCCTAGTCAAAGCGAAACTGGCCGAGCCACGGCACGCCCCTCCGGCGGTCACGCTGGCCGACGTGGCAGATACTTTCACAACTCAACGCGGCGATAGTGTGAAGCCCGGCACGAAAATCGTCTGGGCGCAAGCCCGCCGGCACTTGGTTAAATACTTCACCGAAGCAAAGGCGGCCGGTGAAATCACGCCGGCCGACGCCGACGACTTCCGCCGCAAGCTGCGGTCGGACTATTCGGAGGCCTACACCGCGAAAATGATCATGGTGTCCAAGGCATTCTTTCGCGACGCCGCCCGCCGGAAGATGATTGACTCCTCGCCCTTCACCGAAGTCGCCAACGGCAGCCAGCGCAATCCAGAGCGCCAGCGGTACGTTGACGCGGCCACGATCCAGAAATGCATCGACGCCGCGCCAGACGCCGAATGGCGGTTGCTTATCGCCTTGGCGCGCTTCGGCGGCCTGCGCGTGCCGAGCGAGCCGCTGGCGTTGCGATGGGAGGACGTGAACTGGGCCGAAGGCACCATGACCGTGCGCAGCGTGAAGACCGAGCGCCACGCCGGCGGTGCCGCCCGCGTCGTGCCGATCTTCCCCGAACTGCGGCCGCTGCTCATGGAAGCTTTCGAAAACGCCGCCGACGGTGAGCCCAACGTCATTACGCGGTGGCGCACGTCGGCCGTAAACCTGCGCACCGGCTTTGAGCGGATTATCACGCGGGCCGGCGTAAGCCCGTGGCCGCGGCTTTGGCAGAATCTGCGGGCGAGCCGGGCGACGGAACTAATCGATTCGTTCCCCTCGCACGTCTGCGCGGCCTGGCTTGGCCATACCGATGCCGTCGCCGACCGGCATTATCGTCAAGTGACGTCCGCTCACGTCGCAGCTGCTATCGCCGGCACGCCGACGGATTCGAACAGCGGGATGGGTTTGAACACGCCTGCGGAAGGACCTACGCAAAATCCTACGCAGCAAAGGACGCCAATAGCCCGCATCGGCCAGAAACGCCTTGCGGCCGGCATTCAAAAACCATTGGTTTTTCAGCCAAATGCAACCGCGTGCGAAGCGGTGCCGGAGGCGGGATGGGCGATGAGGGATTCGAACCCACGACATCCTCGGTGTAAGCGAGGCGCTCTAGCCGCTGAGCTAATCGCCCGATAGGGTTTCGGATCTTAATCGAACGGAGGCCTTATGAAAATCGGTCGGATCGCGCTTAACGGAAAAACGGTTCACGCCAAGCTCCTCGGCGACGGGACGGCCGCCCGCATTGAGGGGGATTTGCTCGGGGATTGGCGGGTGACGGACGAGATTCTGCCGGCCGATCGGCTGCTGAGCCCGCTCGTGCCGACGGATATTTTGTGCATCGGGCTGAACTATCGCGCGCACGCGGCCGAGTCGGGGAGCGCGGTGCCGCCGACGCCGATGTTGTTTATTAAGGCGTCTAGTTCGCTCAACCACCCCGGCGGCGACATCGTGCTGCCGCGGAACAGCACCATGGTGGATTACGAGGCTGAGCTGTGCGTCGTGATCGGCAAGACGGCCCGGCATGTGCCGCGGGAGAAGGCGCTCGATTACGTCCTGGGTTACACCTGCGCGAACGATGTCTCGGCCCGCGACTGGCAGCGCGACAAGGCCCTTGGCGGCGGGCAGTTTGCGCGGGGCAAATCGTTCGACTCCTTCTGCCCCATCGGGCCGTGGATTGTGACGAGGGATGAAATTCCGGATCCGAACGCGCTGCGCGTTCGATGCATCTTGAACGAGCAAGTCGTCCAGGATTCGACGACCGCGGACATGATTTACGACGTGCCGGCGCTGATCGCGTCGCTGTCGGAAACGATGACGCTGCGGCCGGGCAGTCTCATCCTGACGGGTACGCCATCCGGCGTGGGCATGGGGCGCACGCCGCCGCTGTGGCTGAAGGCCGGCGATCGAATCAGCGTCGAGCTGGAAAAGATCGGTCGGTTGGATAACCAGTGCGTGGCAGAAGCGAACTAGGCGCGCGGGTTGCGAAGCATTTTTAGGGGCGACATACATGTCGCCCGCGGACGGCGAAAACCGTGATCTGCGCTGGGCGGGCAACATGCATGTCGCCCCGACAAAGAAGCTATGTCTGCAGATGGCGAATTGCGGCGTCGGTTTCCAGGCCGTCGATCGGGACAGCGCCTTTGCCCCAGAACTCGCCGACGCGGGTGCGGCGGAGTTGCGTCAAATACCCGCCGACGCCAAGCGCCTGGCCGATATCCCGGGCGATGGCGCGGACGTACGTGCCGCGACCGCAATCGATGCGGACTTTCAGGTCTGGCCACGTGTAATCGATCAGCTCGATCGCATCGATCCGCACCGGCCGCGGGGGCAGGTCCAGCGTTTCGCCATCGCGTGTGCGATCGCTGGCCAGTTTTCCGCAGACTTTCAGCGCGCTGAACTTCGGCGGCACCTGCAGAATGTGCCCCACCTGCCCCGCGAGTGCCGAGAGCAGCACTTCCTGCGAAGGTGGTGACGCATCGGGTGTCACTACTGGCTCGGACATTGGATCGAGTGTTTCAGTCGTCGCGCCGAGGCGGATTGTCGTCTCATACTGCTTCGGCGATCCCATCAGCTCTTCACACCGCTTGGTTGCTTGGCCGACGAGGATCAGGAGAACGCCCGTGGCGAAGGAATCGAGCGTGCCGGCATGGCCGACTTTGAGCGCGCGACGCCCGGCATTGCCGATCAGCAGCCGTTTCGCGCGGGCCACGACCATGGCCGACGTGATGCCCGCCGGCTTATCGATATTCAAGATGCCGTTAATTTCTTTTAAGTCCATTGCTGCTTGATCGCTCTCATTGCGTTCACTACAAATCATCTATGGTCTGGACGAAGCAGCGCATCATTGCCGAGCTGAAAGCGCTGCACAAGAAGAAGCGCGACCTCTCCTACAACAGTTTAGCCAAGCGGAACCAGGCGTTGGTGTCGGCCGCGGCTTATCACTTTAAATCGTATCGCCTGGCGATCGAGAAGGCCGGCATTGACTATGCCGATGTCGTGCGGCGGCCGCGATGGACGAAGCCTCGAGTCATCGCGCTGATCAAGGCGGCGAAGCGCAAAGGCCAGGACCTGAACTGGGCGTCCGTCACGAAGCGTCGCGACGATCTTGGGCGGGCCGCATTTGCGGCCATCCAAGGCCGGTTGTTTGGGTCGTGGGACCGCGCCCTGCACGGGGCGGGCTTAGATTCGGACGACGTCTCGCGATACCGCCGGTGGAGTAAAAGCTCGATCACGTTCGAGCTGCGCGCCCGCAATTCTGAAGGCGACTCGCTGAACAGCGGCGCGGTGCAGCGCGACGATGCCGGGCTGCATGCGGCGGCACTGCGCTATTTCGGGTCGTATGACGCAGCGCTGCGCGCGGCGAAGATTTCGCCGACGAAGGTGCGGAAGCGCTCGACGCGGAAGGAATGATTTCCGTCGGAGGTTTGGGTCGAAGGCAGACCCTCTCCCTATCCCTCCCCCGGAATACCGGG
>JAQGHK010000254.1 GCA_028288875.1 Phycisphaerales bacterium
CGGCGACAATCTCAGTTACTTCAACATCATCAACAACTACTGGAAGCCGGGCCCCGCCACGCCGATGGATAATCCCGTTAGCCATCGCTTCCTCAAGCCCGAAGCCCAGCGCGGCAAGGACAAGGAAAAGACCTTCGGCAAGGCGTACGTCAACGGCAACGTGATGGAAGGCAACGAGAAGGTCACCAAAGACAACTGGGACGGCGGCGTGCAACTCGATGCGGCCTACAACGAAAGCGAATTGCTGCCGAAGATTCGCGTCGATACGGCCTTCCCGCACGCGCCAGTGAAGATCACCAGCGCGGAAGAAGCGTACAAATTCGTTCTCGATAATGCCGGCGCGATCCTGCCGAAGCGCGATCCGGTCGATGCTCGCGTGGTCGAGATGGTCCGCACCGGCAAGGTGTCGTACGACAAAGGCATCATCACGGACCCGGTCCAAGTCGGCGGCTATCCCGAATACAAAGGCGAACCCTACGCCGATACCGACAAAGACGGCCTGCCCGACGCCTGGGAAACCGCCCACGGCCTGAACCCGAAGGATCCGACCGACGCCACGCAGGACAAGAGCGGCGACGGCTACAGCAACAACGAAAAATTCATGTACGGAATCGACCCCAGCAACAAAATCTATTACACCAAGCCCGAGAACAACGTCAGCAAACTGCCGACGTCGGCCGCGGGTCAGTGACCGAAAAATCGGAACGAAATAATCGAGAATGAAGATCGAACTCAATGGCTTCGTATTTGAGCTTTCGCTGTCCGCTTACCGTCACCACCAGTGGCACTCGCTGCCACTGACCGCCACCGCAGGCGGCGCGACGGCCGAACTGGACGGACTCACTGCACGTCTGGCCCTGTTTCCACAGGGTCAGACGCTTGCTTTTGATCTGTCGTTCAAAAGTGACTACGCCACACGCGTCCGGCTGCAGGCGGCCGTCGCCGATGCGGACGACGCGTTCCACCTGATCCCCGGCAACATCCACGGTGACAACAACGCCGCCCACGTCCGTCCCGGTGAATTTCCCTGCCTGACCACGGCTACGCCGCATTTGCGGAACTGCTCGCCGATCTGGGAATTCCGGGCCGATCGCGCGAGCCACCCAGTCTCAATGGTCTGCACAAAGCGTGGCGCGGTGGCGGTATCGATCACGCCTTACTCACCGTGCGACGAGATCGACGGCGGCAATCTGCGTAACGGCGCCTTCGCCGCGTTGCCGGCCAGTTGCGGCGTATCGGTCGGTTACGGTAACGACCCGATGACGTTCTCCGAAAAGACGCTCTTCTATCCTGCCGTCGCCGACCTGTGCCACGGCGCTACCGCCAGCGGCAATATCTTCGCCATCGCCGGCGAAGGTCGGCAGGCGGCGCACAAGGTCATCCGCCATCTGCACGCCCGCTATCACGACCGCCCTGTGGCAAAAAAGAAAGCGCCCGAAGCGCTACGCGCCTTGGCCGACTCGTTTGCTGAGGTTAATTACTCACCGGTGCTCAAGCAGTACACCAACCGGAAATGTTTCGTGCCGACGGATACCGAGCTCAAACCGTGGCGGGTGATCTCCGAGATCGGCTGGACCGGCGGCAGCATGATGGCCTACCCGTTCGTCCTCGCCGAGCACGCGTTTCCTGATCTGAAGATGCCCAAGACTGGCGAAGAAATCTTCGACCAGATCTGCACCGGCTACAACGAGGCCAGCGGCTTCATCAACGATTGCGTCGTCAATCGCTTCACCGAAAACCTGCCCGACGGCTGGCGCACCAGCGACCTCAACGGCTGGTGGTCCGGCTTCCTGCCGCAGACACTCGACAACCATTGCGCGTACAACAACGCCCACGCCGCGTTCTATCTCCTGCGCACCGTCTGGGCCCAGCAGAAATGGGGAAAGCCGCTACGCCAAGACTGGATCGACACCGCCCGCCGCGTCCTGGACACGGCCGTAGCGCTCCAACGCGAAGACGGTGCCTTCGGCTACATCTTCAGCAGCACGGAAAAGAAAGTCGTCGACTGGGAGGGCTTCGCCGGCTGCTGGTTTGTGCCGGCGTTGGCAATCGCCTGGAAACTCACCGGCCACGGTCCGTATCTCGACGCAGCGAAGAAGGCGATCGCCTACTACCACCCCGCCGTCCGCGATCTGGCCGCGTGGGGCTCGCCGATGGACACTTACAAGAGCATCGACAGCGAGGGGAACCTCGCCTTCGTCCGCTCGGCCCGGCTACTGCACGAATTCACCGGCGAAGCCAAGTATCTGGAGATGCTCCAGCACGGCGCGGAGTACGAATACCTCTGGCGCTATGGCTTCCGCACCCGCCCGCAGGCCCCGCCGCTGAAAGGCAGCGATTGGAACAGTTGCGGCGGATCGATCACGTCGGTTTCCAACCCGCACCTGCACCCGATGAGCGTCGTGATCCATAACGATCTGCTCTATCTCGCCCGCGTTACCGGGGACGACTATCACAAGCAACGCGCCCAGGACACACACGCTTGGCTGCTCAATACCATGGAGCTTTATCCCGCCGTGACCGGCTACGGCCGATACGGGGTTTTGAGCGAGCGGACCTGCCCCAGCGATGGCCTGCTTGCGGAGCGATTTTCGGACACCGGTTTGCCCGCCAGTACCTGGTGGAGTTACAACGCTTGGGCCGCCGCCAGTGCGATGGAAGCGCTGGCCGAGCATGTGCTCGGCGAACGCGGCGAGTTGCCCGAGGGAGCCGGCCGATGAGTGAGAATAACCGCGATGAACCTTTAAAAATCGCGCTGGTCGGTGTGGGCGGCTACGGCACGACCTACGTGCCGCTGCTGCTATCCGAGGCAGAGCGGCATCATTTCCGCTTCGTCGGCGGCGTCGATCCGTTCCCGGAGCGTTCGAATAAAATCGAAGATCTGCAGGACGCCGCCATCCCGATTTATCCGTCGATGGACTCGCTCTATTCGACCGTCAAACCCGATCTGGTCGTTCTGTCGACGCCCATCGGCCTGCACGCCGCACAGACGTCGCTGGCCCTGGCCCACGGCAGCCATGTGCTGTGCGAAAAACCCATCGCCGCCACGCCGTCCGACGCTGCCAAGATGCGGACCGCCCGCGACGCCGCCGGCAAGCTGGTTGCCATCGGCTATCAATGGTCGTTCAGCAGCGCCGTCCAGGCACTTAAGGCCGACGCGCTGGCCGGCGTATTTGGCAAGTTGAAGCGGATGCGCACCGTTGTCCTCTGGCCGCGTGACGAATCGTATTACGCCCGCAACGATTGGGCCGGCGCCACGAAGAACGCCCGCGGCGATTGGGTGCTCGACAGCCCCGTCAATAACGCCTGTGCCCATCACCTGCATCACATGCTGTACATCGCCGGCAACGCCATCGACCGCAGCGCCACACCCCGCCGCGTGACGGCCGAGCTATACCGCGCGAACAAGATTCAAAATTTCGACACGGCCGCCCTGCGGCTGGACTTATCCGACGGCGTCGAAGCGTACTTCTACGTCACCCACGCCGGCCAGAAGACGCACCACCCCGTCTACACCTACGAATACGAAAACGCCACGATCGAATCGCGCGACGAACACGACGCGCACATCGTCGCCACCTTTAAAAACGGCGAGCGAAAAGACTACGGCACGCCGGCCACCGATTATCGTGACGGCAAGCTCTGGTCGACCATCGAAGCGATTCGCACCGGCGGGCCGACACTCTGCGGCATCGAGGCCGCCACGCCGCACTGCCAGGTCGTCTGGGCCTGCCAGCAGTCGGCCGAGCAGATCAAAACGTTCCCGCAGGACCAGTTGCAGGTCATCGGCGAATCGCCCCGCCGCATCACCACGGTGCCGGGGATTGATCAAGTGCTGATGGACTGCTTCGAAAAATCCGCCCTGCCCAGCGAACTGGGCGTGCCGTGGGCGATCAAAGGCACCACCGTCAATGTGGACCCCGTATGAGCCATGGCCCGGCGATCGTCACGCTGTTGTCACCGAACAAGCTGGTCTTCGGCATCGGCTGTGCTCAGCAGTTCGTTGATGACCTGATCACCGCCGGCCGTCGCCGGGTGTTCGCGATCTGCTCGCCGGTTACCGCCACCCTGCTTCGCCCGCTCGTGGCCGACAAGCCGTTGGACGTCACGATTTTTGACGACGTTCAACTCGAGCCGACGGTCGCAAAGTTCGAAGAAACGCTGGCCTCTGCCCGCAAGGCCAAGCCCGATGTCATCGTCGGCTTCGGCGGCGGCAGTCCGATGGACGTCGCCAAGCTCGTGGCCGCGCTCTACGACGGCAAACAGAACGTGGCTGACACGTTCGGCATCGGCAAACTTGCCGGCCGCTCGCTGCCGCTGATCTGCCTGCCGACGACCGCCGGCACGGGCAGCGAAGTGTCGCCGAATGCGATTTTGTTGGACGAAGCCGCCGAATTGAAAAAAGGTGTCGTCAGCCCTTTTCTCGTGCCCGATGCCGCCTACGTCGATCCGCTCCTGACGCTCGGCGTCCCCGCGGCCGTCACTGCCGCCACTGGCGTCGACGCCCTCACCCACTGCATCGAGGCCTACGCCAACAAGCTGGCGCATCCGATGATCGATCCGCTGGCCCTTGAGGGCATCCGCCTCATCTCCACCAACCTGCGGACGGCCGTCGCCGACGGGCAAAATGTCGCGGCCCGCACGGCCGTTGCGCTAGGCAGCATGTACGGTGGCATGTGCCTCGGGCCGGTCAATACGGGGGCCGTCCACGCCCTCGCCTACCCGCTGGGCGGCGAATTTCATGTCGCCCACGGCGTTTCCAACAGTTTACTGCTCCCGCACGTCCTGAAATTCAATCTGCCTGCCGCGCCGAAGCGGTATTGCCAGATCGCGGCTGCCCTCGGCGTGATCGAAACCGGCAGCGATCATCACGTGGCCGAACTGGGCTTGCGCAAAATTGAAAGTTTGTCCTCCGATTGCGGAATCCCCAAATCGCTGCGCGACTTTAAGATTCCACACGACGCGATCCCGCGCCTGGCCAAGTCGGCCATGACGGTGACGCGATTGCTGGATCGCAACGTCCGCGAAGTAACCGAGGCCGACGCAATCCGGATCTACGAACAGGCTTTCTCGTGCCCTCGCTTCGCAACTCCTCCGTCGTCGTCGTCCCCATGCTCTCGCCGTTCAAACCGGACGGCACCGTCGACACCG
>JAQGHK010000268.1 GCA_028288875.1 Phycisphaerales bacterium
CGAATCAATCGGATGCGGCGGTCTCGATCGATCCCGTGTTTCGTGTCAGCGGGATGGCGAGCGAACTATGGCATCCGGATACCGGTGTCAGCGAGCGAGCCGCAAGTCAGCCGGCGGACGCAGGCACAAAGATTCCGCTTCGCCTGGATGGCCATGGTTCGGTCTTCGTCGTCTTCCGCAAGACGTCGGATCGACCGGTGCCTGACGCACCGGCCGCTACCGCTGGTCTGCAGATTGTGAAGGCGATCTATGCCGCGATCGACGGCAGTGGCTCGGGCGATGTCACCGAGCGTCTCCGCCAGCAAGTAGCTAACGGCGCCCTGCATTCGGCCGTCACCGTGGACGCCCTTGGGAGCGATCCGGCCCCCTTCCGCATCAAACGATTGCATCTCGATTACACCGTCAACGGTAAGCCGGCCTCGGCAAATTATGGTGAAAACGAACTCATCGCGATCACGGCCGGCGACCGCATCGCCGGGCCTTGGAAGGTTGAATTCGCAGACCAGGCGTTCACGTTCGATTCGCTGACGTCCTGGTCGAACCGGCCGGAAGCCGCTCTCAAATACTTTTCAGGAACCGCCACGTATGCGATCCAATTCAACGCGGCCGATGTTGGGAAGCGCGTGACACTGGATCTGGGCGCGGTCGATTGCTTGGCCGAAGTCACACTCAATGGCCGTCCGTTCGCCGCGGTCTGGAAATCTCCGTATGAGGTCGATGTGACGGCGGCGATCAAGACCGGCCCGAATGAGCTGTCGATTAAAGTCGCCAGCACCTGGCACAACCGGCTGGTCGGCCTCAGGCGTGAGCCCGAGCCGGCGGGTCTGGCGCCGGCGTGGACCAGCACCATGCCGCAATACCGGCCGGACGAACCACTGCTGCCCGCAGGGCTGATCGGCCCAGTCACGCTTCGCGGCGCGGCGATAAAATAGCCGCCAATCGTGATACTGGTTGATTATTATCTTTCCAGATAGTAATCTACTTAGACGAGCTTTCCCGGCGGCGGATGCCTTCGCTGCCGGGGCCAATGCAATGTTGAACGAAACCCAGCGACAACTCCTACAGACGCTTTGGGAAGCAGGCCCGCTTAGCCGTTGGGAATTGCACGAACGGACCGGCCTGACGCCTAATCGCGTCGGCACGGTTGTCGAATCTCTCGTTGCCGCACGGTTGCTGCGCGAATGCACGCCGGAAGCAATCGGGGCCGGGCGGCCGAGGGTGCCGCTCGAAATTGATCCTTCGGGCCGTCATCTGATCGGCCTGGCGCTGGAACCCACCGGCTTCACGCTGTGCAGGCTGAACCTGCTCGGCGAACTGGTCGAACGTATCGCGACGCCGGAGGTGCCGGATGCAACCCGGCTCATCAAGTCTGCCGCCACGGCTCTTGGTAAGGCAATTAATCCACAGACATTGGGCATCGGCGTCACATCGACCGGCTTCATGGATTCTCAATCGCGAACGCTGCTACTCAGCAGCGCCACGCCGGGACAAAAAGATGTCAGCCTCCGACCGCTCTACGCAGCGGCTGCCGATGTCCCGCTGGTGCTCGGCAATGACATGCACGCCTTGGCCGCGCGGTGGTCCCTTTCTCACCGAACCCGTGCGACCGAAGATACGCTGATCGTCTGGTTCGACGACGGCCGTATCGGTGCCGCGGTGTTGGTCGATGGCCGGCCCAATCGGGGCTGTTTCACAGGTGGTAATGAACTTGGTCACATGCGGTTTTTCGCCGATACCGAACGATGCTTCTGCGGCCAGACCGGGTGCCTGGAACGAGTCTTCAGCAATTCATTTCTGAAACGTCACGCTCGGTCGAAGCTGCCGGCCTTGGAAATGGGGCTTATGAAGCGCCTGGAACGGCTTCATGCGGCGGATGAGGTGATCCACCTCGTGATGAATCACCTTTGCACCGGGCTATCGAACGCGGTGAACTTCCTTCGCGCCCAACGGCTGATCCTCATCAGCCCACTGGCCGAATCTTCTCGACTTCGCCAAGCCGTTCTTGATGGAACGAAGGCGCTACTGATGCCCCCGCTCGACCGCGCTGTATCGATCGAATTCTGGGACCAGCCCGCTGTCACGGCCGCGCAGAACGCGGCTTGGCTGGCGAATGCCGAACTGCTCTGGACCGGCTGGGACGCCGCGCCCAGCGACCTGGCCGAACCCGCCCCGGCCGGATTGAAGCGTCGGGCGAAGGTAACGCGATGAACTCGCCCGGCTACATCGATCTTCAAGTCAACGGCTTCGGCGGCGTCGATTTCAATAGCGATGACCTCTCCGCCGAGATGCTGCACCTCGCCTGTGAGCGGCTCCGCGACGGCGGCGTCAAACATATCCTGGCGACCGTCATCACCGACCACATTCCCGTGATGTGCGGCCGACTGAAGCGTCTCGTATCCTTGGTCGAAAAAGACGAGTTGGCCCGCGAGGTAATTGCCGGTTTTCACATCGAAGGGCCGTTCATTAATGAGACGCCCGGCTATCGCGGTGCTCACCCGGCGGACGCCATTCGCCCGGCCGACATGGAGTCTCCCAAGCAACTTCTCCATGCCGCCGGCGGCATGACGCGCCTCGTCACACAAGCCCCCGAGCGCGATGCACG
>JAQGHK010000270.1 GCA_028288875.1 Phycisphaerales bacterium
CATTGTATTGAGTGCCCCCAACACGCTTGGTTACCCCGACGGCGGGCATGTCTGGGTGTTCATCAACTGGGCCCTCGGATTCAAAAGCCTTGGCCATGAGGTGATGTGGCTGGACGTCGTCAAAGACGGCAACAGTGAAGAGAAGACCGCCGCCCAGCTTGCCACGATGCGATCGCGCTTGGCGGTCTATGGCCTCGGCGATGACATCGTCCTCTGCACCGCCGTTGGCGAGCCGTACAACGCGCCCGGCCTGCGGACGCTCGACGACGCCCTCTCGGCGGACTTGCTGTGCAACCATCGCTATGACCTCGCGCCGTCGATCATCAAGGCGTTCAAGCATTCCATGCTGGTCGACATCGATCCCGGCCAACTGCAGCAGTGCTTCGACATGGGCACGTACGCCTTCATCCCGCACACCAGCTATTTCACCGTCGGTGAGTGGCCGAACTTCGTAAAGACGACGCCGCCGCGGTTCAACCAGCACGGCGTCACGTGGCACTACGTCCCGCCGCCGGTGGCCCTGGCCAGCTGGCCTGTCACGCCGCCGGGCGAGAATCCGGCGTTCACCACCGTCAGCAACTGGTTCATGACCGATTGCTGGATGCCCGAGCCGGACGATCCGAAAACGTATTACGACAACTCCAAGCGCACCGCGTTCGAGCCGTACCTGAATCTCCCCAAGGCAGCCGACATGCCGCCGCTGGAATTGAGCATCAACCTCGGCGGCTACCAGCCGGAAATTGATCTGCTCGAAGGCTTCGGCTGGCGATTCCGTGAGAGCCGAGACGTCAGCGATCCGTCGGTCTATCGCCGGTACATACAGAACAGCCTCGGCGAATTCAGCAGCGCCAAGGCGTCGTACATTCGCCTCAATACCGGCTGGCTCAGCGACCGCACCGCCAGCTACCTCGCCAGCGGCAAGCCGGCCGTGGTGCTCAAGACCGGCGAGAGCCAGATCTTCCCCGATTTCGACGGCATCTGCCGCTTCACCGACCCGGCCAGCGCGGAGCGCATGCTGCGCGACGTCATGAAGAATTACGATCACCATTGCAAGGCGGCCCGCCAGATCGCCGAAGCCCACCTCGATGCCCGAAAGGTGCTGACCAAAGCACTCGAAGTGGCAGTCGCGTCATGAAGATTATCGATCCGCACATTCACTGCGTCAGCCGGACGACCGATGACTATCTCTACATGGCCCGCGCCGGCGTGGTGGCCGTCAGCGAACCTGCCTTCTGGGCCGGGTACGACCGCAGCTCGGCGTCATCGTTTGCCGACTATTTCCGGCACCTGCTGGAAGTGGAACCGAAGCGGGCCGCGCGGTACGGCATCGATCACTTCGCGTGGCTCTGCATCAACGCGAAAGAGGCCGAAGATGTCGCGCTGTCCCGCGAAGTCATCGCGCTCATCCCGCCGCTGCTCAGCCACCCGCTGGTCCTCGGTGTCGGCGAGATCGGCCTGAACAAGAACACCCGCAACGAGATCACGATCTTCGAAGAACAGGTCGACATGGCCGCCAAGCACGATCAGATGATCCTGATCCACACGCCCCACCTGGCCGACAAGCACAAGGGGACGGGGATCATTACGTCGATCCTGAAAAACGACGCCCGGATCAAGCCCGAACGCGTGCTGATCGATCACTGCGAAGAGCACACCCTCCGCATCGCCCGCGACGCCGGCTTCTGGGCGGGGCTGACGGTGTACCCGGTCACCAAGATGACGCCGGCCCGAGCATGTGACATTCTGGAAGTCTACGGCCGCGAGAAAATCTACGTGAACTCCGCCAGCGATTGGGGCGAAAGTAGCCCGACTCTGCTGACCGACACCGTGCTGGAATTCCGCCGCCGTGGCCACAGCGAGCAGGAAGTGACGGAGGTCTTCTACAACAACCCCTGCCGCTTCTTCGGCCAATCGCCAAAATGGAAGCGGAAGCCGGAATCGGTCGCGACCGATTGACGCTTCGTGTTGCCTGACTGATCATTTCTTCGACCATGCCTGAAGCAAACACGCTCACCGCCGAGGAAAAAGACGCTGGGTTTCGACTGCTGTTCGACGGCAAAACCACGGCCGGCTGGCGGGGCTACCGGCGCGAGACGATGTTCCCGCAATGGCAGGTGATCGAGGGCGCACTTACGCTCGTTCCCGACACCAAGCCGGATCACGGCCACGACATCGTCAGCGTGGAGCAGTTCACCTGCTTCGAGTTGCGGCTCGATTGGAAGCTGGGAATGCGTGGCAACAGCGGCGTGATGTACCACGTCCGTGAGACGGCCAACGCCCCCTATGAGACGGGCCCCGAAATTCAGCTCCTGGATGACCTGAATCATCCCGATGCAAAAAATGGCCCGGAGCGTCGTGCAGGCGCGTGTTACGCGATGTACGCCCCGACGGTATCCACCGTCCGCCCCGTCGGCGAGTGGAACGAACTTAAAGTCATCGTCGACGGCGACCACGTCGAACATCACCTGAATGGCCGGATGGTTGTAGACTATGTGCTCGGGTCGGAAGACTGGAACCGACGCGTCAAGGCCAGCAAGTTCGTAGACTGGAAGGGATACGCCTCCGAGCGGCAAGGCCACCTTTGCCTGCAAGACCACACGGACCGGGTCGCTTTCCGCAACATTCGCATCCGCCCCGTCTGATCGCCGCCGTCTGATCCCTCGGCCTTAGAGGTTGCCTACCAGCTCCCCACCAAGGCCTTCGCTCGCGCCGCTGGTGGTGAAATTCATCAGGCTAAGCCGCTGCGTGTTTTGCGTACGAAGGCCGGTTTCCGAATTGCATTCAACGTGCACATCGACCAGCCGGATATCGATCGCGTCGACGATCACCACGCCCTCATCACACTTCATCCGCACGTTCTCAAACGTGATTTTCTCCACCGGACTTTCCGGCAGGCCGCGGACTTCGATCGCGCGCTTCGCACCGTCGCAGGTGATGTTGCGAAAATACATGCCGCGGAAGATCGGCGTGCGTTCGGTCTTGGGCTCGGGCTTCGGCTCGCCGCTGACCCAGTAATAGAGGTTCAGGCTGATCGCATCCGTCTTGATGTTGTGCATTGCGACGTTGCTCACTTCGACGTTCTCCACCGTGCCCCCACGGCCGCGGGTGGATTTGAAGCGAAGGCCGATGTCCGTGCCGTTAAAGATGCAGTTGGTGACCTTGAGGTTCCGCACGCCGCCGGACATTTCGCTGCCGACGGTCACGCCGCCGTGGCCGGCCAGCACCACGCAGTTGTCGATGGTCACATTCTCACACGCCCGCCCGCGATCGCGGCCCGGCTTATCGCGGCCGCTTTTGATGCAGATCGAGTCGTCGCCGCAATCAAAATGGCTGTTCTCAACGCGCACGTTGCGGCAGGCGTCGATGTCCAGGCCGTCGCCGTTGCTGCTGTACCAGGGGTTGAAGATCGTCACGCCGCTGACGGTGACGTTCTCGCAGACCATCAGGTGGACGTTCCATGCCGGGCTGTTCTGAAAGCGCACGCCTTCGAGCAGCACATTCGTGCAGTCGGCGAACTTCAGTAGAACCGGGCGAAGGAAATCGCGGGCATTGACGTACGCCTCGGCTGTCATCGGTGCATTCGACGCACGCAGATCGACCCAGACTTTCTCGCCGGACTTCGCCGCGGCCGTGGGCCACCAGAGGTCTTGCTCATCGACAATGCCGCCACTGCTCGTCAGCTTCTTCCAGTCGGCGTCATTCAGTTTCCACTTCTTCACCGGCCGCCACGCGTCGCCGGCACCGTCGATCGTGCCTTGGCCGGTAATCGCGATGTTCTTCTTCCCCTCGGCCCACAGCGGCGACATGCAGCGCATCGTCGGCTCGCCCTCGTAGTTGCTGGGCACCAGCGGGTATTCATCAAAATTGCGGCTGAACTGAATCAGCGTGCCGCGATCGAGATGCAGCTCGACATTATCCTCAAACACGATCGGCCCGGTGAGATACGTCCCCGCCGGCACGATCACGCGGCCGCCCGCTTTGCTGCAGGCGGCGATGGCCTTCTTAAACGCGGCCGTGTTGGAAAATGTGCCGTCGCCGAGGCCGCCGTGATCGATCAGGTTGAAGTCAGGCATAGGTGAATCTACTAGAGAAGGAACGAGACGTTGTGGCTCGGATACCCTTTGGCCACCAGAATGGCATTCAGCAGCAGGAACGCCGCCGCGGCGAGCGCTTCGCCCAGAATCAGGCCGACGAAAATGGGCTTGGTGCGAACGAACAGCTGCGCCCCACCGAACTTCACTACCAGGCTTTTGACGGCCCATCCAATGAAGATGCTGAACCACGCGTTGCCGATGAACGCGCCATAGCTGGCGACAAATCCCACCGGCAGCAATGGCCAGGCACCAAAGCGTTTGGCACCGAATTCCAGCACGCCGGTGATGGCAAAGCCGATGCCCATCCACGCCCACGGGTTGTGCGGCTTGCCGGGGAACTTGCCGGCGGCAAAGTTGTTAAGCCCGTCGTACACGTCGCGTTTGGGGATGTAGTACGAGCCGAAGTTGTTGCGCGAGGGAATCACCTCGCGCGACAGCGGCGTCGGGTAGGTGTAATGGCAATAGATCGTCGCCGCGCCGGCCACGATGCAGCCGAGGACGAAGGTCCAGAGGATCAGCGCCCCGACCGACCGCCGCTCGCGCGGGCCGACGCCGTTCTGGATGGCGACGCCGCCGCCGGTTTGAGTAAAAGTCATCGCACTGTCGCGTGTGCTGATGACGCCGAGGACGTTGAACGCGCTGGCAAAGAAGACACTACGCGTGGTCAAATTATCGGTCGAGAAGTTCGTGTAGATCTGGGCCGTGGAAATCGAGGATCGGAAGTATGGCAACCCCGTCTCCGCCACCACGCGGCTGACCACCAAGTGTGCCGAGACGATAAACAGCACCACCAGCCCGCACAGCCACAATTGCACGCCGGCGAGAATCAGCCAGGTGAGCATGGTCACGATGCCGAGAATCGCCACCCAGAAGGTCAGCCGATAAGCATTGCTGTCGCCACGGCCGACGGCATTCAGCAGGATTCGCTTCCAGTGCGACCGGCCGACCCACAGCATGCCGAGGATGAACGCGGCACACGCGCCGATATGAGCATCGCCCCAGGTGGCGCTCGATGCCTCGCCGCCACTCGCGACTTTCACGACTTCGCTCAGGGCGACCAGGATGTAAATGCCCCACAGGCTCAGCGCGACGCGCGAGCGAATGAAGTACGTCGCCCCGATGACCATGAACGACAGGCCGGCCTTTTGAATGTCAGGCCGGATCGCGCTCAGCGGCGGATCGGGAAACAGGCCGGTGAAATTGTAGCCAATCGGCACCGTCGGCACGACCGGGCCGAAGTAGGCGTTCAGGCCGTTCAGCGAATGAATGACGAACACCGTCCCCAAGCCGATCCACATCAACGGACTGCGTAGTGTTTCGTTCAAAGCGAAACCGGGACGCGGCGCTTCGATTAGCGCGCTATGCAACTGCACCAGCGGGAACGGCAGGCGCTCATTGACCAGCCATTGATCCAGAACCAATCGGCCGATGCAGATCAGCGTGGCGATCATGCCCACGGCGAACACGCCCCACGCGGCCAACGGTTTGATCCAACTGCTCCATGGAATCGCCTCGCCGGGTGGCGCGCGGTTGTAGAACCAACTGACGACCGGATCACTCGGATACGGCCCATTGCCCAGCGGCGTCGGAAACAACCAGGCCGGGAGTTTCATCGATTGAATCGTGGTCCACAGCCCCGGATCGGACGATCCGAGAAACGCTCCGGCGATAGGCGTCGGGATGAAGAATCGCATCAATCCCCAATTGGGAATCGAACACGCGGCCAGCGTCATCATGCCAATGACGGCCAGCTCTCTGCTGCCCAAAGCGTGGCGACCTGCGAAGCGGTGCAGGAACGAATTGAAAACAACGATCAGCAGGAATTCAATGACGATCGCGATCAGTGGCAGGAAGCCCGCGCACAGGCTGCTGTCGGTCAGGACGAAATCATTCAGCGGCGTGAGGCCGCACACCAGGATGACGGCCAGCGTGCCGAGCAGGACGCTGCGCCAGGTGACACCCGGGCGCGATTCGGCGGCGGACACCGCAGCGGATGACAAGTCGGGGGAGATCAATGATGCACCAACGTCCAATCGTCCTCCGAGCCATCACTGAATTCTAAACTTTGCCACCCGGCCGACCCTGGCGGCGGAAGGTGCCGGGCGTCATGCCCGTTTCACGATGGAACAGGCCGGCCAGGTACTGCGCGGTCGAGAAGCCGCACAATTCGGCGACGCGCTCGAGCTTGTAATCTGTCGTTACCAGCAAGTCCTTCACGCGTTGCAACTGGACGCGCCGAATCTCCTCGTGCGGCGGCCGACCGACGACGTTGCGGAAACGCATTTCCAGCGCCCGGCGCGACACCGCGACCTGCCCCAGCACGTCCTGCACACGGATGCCGTGGCTGGCGTTATCGCGGATGTAGCGGACGGCCTTGGCGACTTCGATATCTTCAATGGCCAGCAGATCAGTCGACTGGCGACTTTTTACGCCCATCGGATCGACACTGATGTCCATCGTCTCGATCGGCTGCTTGTTCAGCATCTTGTCGAGCATGGCGGCCGCTTCGTAACCGATGCGGCGGGCGTTGTGGATGACGCTGCTCAGCGGCGGGTTCGCCAGCTCGCAGATCAGGTCGTCGTTATTCACGCCGAGCACGGCGACTTCGTCGGGCACCTGCAGGCATTCGATGCGGCAGGCATCGAGGACTTCCCGCGCCTGGCTGTCGCTCTTGGCCAGCAGCGCGGTGGGCTTGGGCAACGATCGCAGCCAGCGCGCCAGATGAGTGAGACGTTGATTCCGTTCAACTTCCTCGGCGGCCGGGTCGTACTGGTGACAATCAAAACCCAGCTCGGCCAGCTTCTCGATGAACAATGCGCCGATGCGTGACCACGGGCTGACGTCGGCGTCGCCGCAGTAGCCGAACTTGGTGAAGCCGCGTTCGCGAAAGTGCTGGATCGCCTGTTCGACCACGCCGTGATGGTTCGGCAGCACCGTCGGGCAATAGCCGTTCCCCGGCGGACCGCTGAGGCTGACGACGGGCACGCCGCTGGCCTTGAGTTGATCGATGAACTTCGAGTTCTGATGCGGCTGCGCAATGATGCCGTCGCCTTCCCATTCGTGCGGGTCGGGCATGGCATCGAACTCATCGCTCGGCAGATAAAACAGCCATGGTCCGTGGACCTTGGCGTAATCGCTTACGCCGCGAAGAATCTGCCGGCCGTAAGCACGGACGGGTTCGATCAGAAGTGCGATGTTGTGAAAACGCGTGACGCGGCGGGCAGGCATCAGGGTATTGTCGCAAATTCGCAATCAAATTGCCAAATGTGGTGTGTCATAGTGCCACCCTCGGCACTGCTGGGGTGCTGGAAACGGTCGCGGCCCCGCTTTGGAGCCCGTTCGCCGCGGCTGTCAGATAAGTCGTGCCCGCACGGGTGTCGGCTTCCAGAATCGCCATGGCATAACCATTAAAAAGCCGGCGGAACGGGGCTTTGTCCGACTCATGGCTGCTCGGATCGCCGTTGCCGACGCCGATGAGCGTGGCCGGCCCGCTGACATCGAATCGGACCAGATCGCAAGCCGTCGGCACGACCCGGCCGGCGGCATCGACGGCGACGATCGTGAAGACGGCGACGTCTTCGCCGTCCGCTTTCAGGGTCGGCCGGTCCGCGATGACCTTCAGAGCGGTGGCCGGGCCGGTCGTCTCAATGCGGTGCGTTTCGACCTGTTTGCCGCCGTTGAAACCGAGCGCCTCGATCGAGCCGGCCTCGTACAGAACCTTCCAACTGACGTGCGAATGCGCAGGCATCGCCCGCCGACCGAGCGATCGGCCGTTGTGCAGCAGTTCCACTTCCTCGCAGTTGCTGAAACACCAGACGTCGATCTCCTGCCCTTCACGCCCTTCCCAGTTCCAGTGCGGGAAGAGGTGAACCGTCGGCGTCCCTGTGTCCCACCAACTCTTGTAGTAGTAGTAAATGTCCTTGGGAAACCCGCACAGATCCATGAGCCCAAAGTGCGAAGAGGTGCACGGCCATTTGTACGGAATCGGCTCGCCGTAGTGATCGAAGCCGATCCAGACGAACCCGCCAGCGAGCCATTTGCGCTCGCTGAAGTATGGCCACCACTGTTCGGGCAGTGAGCCCCACTTGGGCGAACGCAGAGGGTAAGCGCTCACATAGCCGCGGGCTTTGTCATCGGCGTAGATGCCGCGGGTGGTGACGGTGCTGGACTCTTCGCTGCCGACGATCGGCTGGTTGGGATTGCGCTCTCGCCATGTCGCCATGTCGCCGACGTTCATGTAGTTCCAGCCGTGCACGTCGACGACGTTCGCGAAGCCTTCGTTGGCACCGCGGTCATACATGGCGGTCGTAACCGCCCGCGTCGGGTCGAGCCGGTGGGCCAGCCGAACCATCGAACGGCCGATGCGCTCGCCGACGATGCTCCACTGGATCGTGTGCTCTTCGTTCCCCATCGACCACATGATGATCGACGCATGGTTCCGATCGCGGCGGATCATGCTCTCGAACTGATCGCAATGTTCCTTCGCCCCGCCCGGCACGCGGTTCTCAGCCATCACTAAAATGCCCATTCGATCGCAGGCATCCAGCAGTTCCGGCGTGGTCGCGTAATGCGACGCGCGATACGCGTTGCTTCCAAGGGCTTTAAGCTTTTCCAGCCGGAATTCGTGCAGCCGATCGGGCACGGCGGTGCCGACGCCGGCGTGCTGCTGATGGTTGCAGGTGCCCTTAATCAGCACGTGCTTGTCGTTGAGGAAGAAGCCCTGGTCTTTGTCCCAGCGGAGCGTGCGCACGCCGAAAGTGGTGAACGTGGTATCGACTTCGTCGCCTTCCACGTGCAGCGTGGTTTCCAGCTTGTAGAGGTGCGGCGATTCGCACGACCAGAGCCTGGCGTCGGGCAACTGAACGTGCAGCTCAAACGTGTCCGTGCTCCATGGCAGCAGCGTCATTTCGCCGAGCGTTTCGTCGGCGGCCGCTTCGCCAGTGGCGTCGGTGATGGCCAGGTCGATATCGAAGGTGATTTCTTCGTCGCTGTCGTTGACGACGGTGGTGTGAACGATGGCGGTCGCATCTTCGCCATTCACTTTCGAGATGATCTGCGTGCCCCAGTGGGCGACGTGCAGCGGCGCGGTTTTGGTCAGCCAGACGTGCCGATAGATGCCGGCCCCTTCGTACCACCAGCCTTCGTACAGTCCCGCGTCGACGCGGACGGTGATGACATTTTTCCCGCCGTAGTTGATGAAGTTCGTCAGATCGAATTGAAAGCTGGTGTACCCGCTTTCGTGCCGGCCGACGCGGTGGCCGTTGATCCAGACGACGCTGTCGCGATAGACGCCATCGAATTCGATCGAAATGCGTCGGCCGAGGTCGGATTCCGGGATTTCAAACGTCCGGCGATACCAGCCGACGCTGTTCTGTGGAAAGTCCGGGCCGATGGATCGGAAGCCGTGCTCGGCGATTTCGCGGTCGTCGGATTTGAAGAACGGCAGTTCGATCGCCCAGTCGTGCGGCACGTGGACGGTCTGCCAGTTAGCGTCGTCAAATTTCGGATCAGCGGCCCCGCGCCCTTCGCCGGCTTTGACGAGGTCGCGCATGTGACGGAATTGGAAATCGAGCGATTCGTCGGCGGCATGGCCGAGCGCGAACCGCCACCCGCGATCGAGCGAAAATCGTTCACGCATCGAAGTGAGCCCTTCCTCTTGCCGAGTGCGACAATACAAGTCCGCTGCCCCGCCGGCCAGCGATCCCCAATTGTAAAGGAGCGCAAACATTTTAAGCGATCCGCCTCAAAAGCAACGCCTGACTGCGGTTGGCGTACAACAAAGGCACTGATCCGTACCGAACTGGAGTAAGAGATGATTCACCGCACCTTGGCTCGTGGCAGTTGGATGACCGCCGCCGCTCTTATGTTGGCCGCACAGGCCGCCCTCGCGCAGTACCCGACTATTCCGAGTGAGGTCCAGCACGGGATGGACGAGAAGAAGGCCGCCGCCGACAAGCGGTCGGACGAAATGTTCCAGGCCGCCCAGGTCGCGATCGAAAAAGACGCCGCCAACGGCAAGCCGTACATCCCGTGGGCCAAAACGCCCGGCGACCTGCCCCAGAACCCGCTGCCGGCCTTCCCCGGCGCGGAAGGCGGCGGCGCCCACAGCTTCGGCGGGCACGGCGGCCGCGTCATCGTCGTCACCAACCTGAACGATTCCGGCCCCGGCAGCTTCCGCGATGCGTGCGAACAGGGCGGCGCCCGCATCGTCGTCTTTAACGTCGCCGGCATCATTCACTTGGACACCAAGGTCCGCATCCGCGCCCCGTACATCACCATCGCCGGCAACACCGCCCCCGGCGACGGCGTCTGCATCGCCGGCAACAGCGTTGAACTCGATGGGCACGACATCGTCATCCGCTACCTGCGCTTCCGTCGCGGGCAGATGGATGTGACGGATCGCAATGATTCCCTCGGCGGCAACCCGATCGGCAACATCATGGTCGATCACGTCAGCGGCAGCTGGGGCCTGGACGAAAACATGTCCATGTACCGCCACATGTACAGCCCGCCGGACGGTAGCAAAGATCTGAAGCTGCCAACGGTGAATATCGCCTTCCAGAACTGCATTTTCAGTGAAGGCCTGAACACCTACAACCATGCTTTTGGCAGCACGATCGGCGGCTACAACAGCACGTTCCACCACAACCTCTGGGCGTGCAACACCGGCCGAAACCCCAGCGTCGGCATGAACGGCGACTTCGGATTCTTTAACAACGTCGTCTTCAACTGGGTCCACCGCACGACCGACGGCGGCGACCAGAACAGCTACTACAACATCATCAACAACTACTGGAAGCCCGGCCCGGCGACGCCGACCGACAGGCCGATCGGCTACCGCATCCTGAAGATGGACGCCGAACGCACGAAGGCCGCCGAGAAGCGGTTCGGCAAGGCGTACGTGAACGGCAACGTCATCGAGGGGAACGACAAGGTCACGAAGGACAACTGGGACGGCGGCGTGCAGCCGGATGTTCGTTCCGAGCC
>JAQGHK010000279.1 GCA_028288875.1 Phycisphaerales bacterium
AGAAAGGAAGCGCTATCTGATTGCGGATTGGCGCAACACATGGTGCCGTCCGCAGGGTCCGTCGGTTTTGTCGTTCGCCTGTCATTTCAATCCCTTGCGCTTGAAAGTTTATTGCGGCCCGCGATGATGCCCGCGCCGACACCGAAGTCGGCCTGGCCCGAACTGACAACCCGGACGAATCGTTTTAGGGAAAAGCGACGCCGTCCTCGGCCTGCATCGTTTCGTCGTGCGTCGGCGCGACCAGAAGGGCTCGGACGCCCGAGCATCAGACACGTCTATGGCCACTTTCATCAAGCCCGAGGTGCAGCGCGCCTCGCTCAGCGACCGTCGCACCAATCACCGTGGTCCGGTCCAGACCAAAGCCCGTCTCACGGTCATCGACGGCCCAACTGCCGGCGCGACCCATGAGATCCTCGCCCGCGACGGCTCGATGGGCGGCCTGGCCTTCCTCCTGCGCGAAAGCCTGGAAGTTGGCCAGCAGTGCACGGTTCAGATGCTGCCCGCCGGCAAGATCCAGGCGTGCGAGATCGTCCGTGCTCGCCCGATCAGTGCGGGGCGCTACGAAATGGCGCTGCAGTTTCGCAAGTGATCTGGCGGCCGATCTCTGCCTACACTCGCGATATGCGAAGGATCACACTTCCCGCCGTGGCGCTGGGCGCCCTCATCTTCACAGGCTGCAAGGCCGGCCCGGACCCGCAGGTGGCCAATCCTTGGTTCGCCGCCACGTATGCCTACAACGAGCAGGGCTTTGAGAATGCCGCCGTCAGCAAGGCGGACATCAATCAGCCCAATCGCGATCACAATACGCCGCTGCACGAGGCGGTGCTGCTGGATAACGTGAAGGCCGTTCAATACTTCATCGGGCACGGGGCGAATCTGGAAGCGGTCGACGAAGATCACGAAACGCCACTGCATTTCGCCGCCGAGAAGGGCAAAACCGCCTCGGCCGACGCCCTCATCGCCGGCGGGGCGAACGTGAACGCCCGGGACGAAGACGGCAAGACGCCGCTGATGTACGCCGTCTCCGACGGCTACAGCGAACTGGCCAAAGCCCTTATCAAGGCCAACGCCGACCTCAACGCCCAGGACAAGGACGGCTACACCGCGCTCCACCATGCCGCCGATGACGGACAAGTGGAACTCGTGAAACTGCTGCTGGACCACAAGGCCGACGCGTCGATTCGCGACAAGAAGGGCAAAACGCCGCTGACGATCGCGATGGAGGAGAAGCAGGTCGGCTGCGTGCAGGCGCTGCAGGTGGCGGGCGCGAAGTAAGACGATGAATGCTTGAAATGACAAACGCCACGGCGCGAGCCGTGGCGTTTGTCATTTTTGATTGTGCGGAAGGGTCAGGCCGTTTTGCCGCTCATCGTGCGGGCGACGTTGTAGAGCGCGTCTACTTCGCCCCAGTTCACGACATTCCACCAAGCTTTGATGTAGTCGGCCCGTTTGTTCTGGTATTTGAGGTAGTAGGCGTGTTCCCACACGTCCAGCAGCAGGATCGGCGTGGCCGTGGGGATGATGCGGTTGTCCTGGTCGCCGGTGTCGGTGATCAGAATCCGATCGGCCAGCGGTTCGTAGAATGCGACGGCCCAGCCGCTGCCTTTCACGCCCAAGGCCACCGCGCTGAAGTGGGCTTGGAACGCCTTTTCGCTCCCGTATTGCTTGGTGATTGCTGCGTAGATGGCGAGCATGCGATCGCTAAAAGGGGAGCCCACCCCCATCGTACCCCAGAAGATCGTGTGGAAGATGTGCCCGCCGGCGTTGAAGCTGATATCGCGCGTCAGGCCCGCCAGTGTGGCAGGGACGATTTCCTCGCCTTCCCGCAATTTGGCCAGGCCGGCAATCGCCTTATTTAGGTTGGCTACATAGGCGGCGTGGTGTTTGTCGTGGTGCAGCGTCATCGTCTGCGCATCGATATGCGGCTCGAGCGCGTCCGGCGAGTAGGGCAGTTTCGGCAGCACGTATTTGTCGCCCTCAACGGCTTGGCGGAGCAGGTCAAGAACGACCGACTTCGGCATCGCGGCCTTCTCGGCCGGGGCGGCATCGGCCCCGTACGCCTGAGCGGCGGCGAGCAATGTTGAGCCTGCGGCCAAGGCGGGAACAGTCCGAGCAATCAAATCACGGCGGGAGAGCGGTTCGGGCATAGCGGTTCCTTTGGTTGCGTGGATCGTAGGCGAGCGAGTTCACCTTGTTAGACGTTGGGGTTCTAGGTTTTCGTTCGTTTGATCAAGATTTCATGCCGGGTGGTTTCGTTCTTCTGCTTAATTGACAGCACCACGCGGATTTTGCCCTCGCCGTCCCACTCCCAGTATTCCTGGCTGCGGCCGACGTCCAGATACTTCGCCGGCCGGGGCGTGTCGTCGATCACCATAACCCCAACGCCGAATTGAAACGCCGGCCCCGTTGGCGGGGCGTCGCGCAAGGGCGGCAGGATGAACTTCACGAACGCCCCCGGCGGAATCAGCTGCCCGGCAATGGCGCGCGACTGGCCAAGCGGGTCGACGATGGCGCTGGCACTGCCGTCGAGGCTAAGTTCGGTATCGGTGGGGTTTTCGACGATCAGGACGCTCCGGCTCTCTGCCTGCCGCAGCCTTAACCGGGCCGGGGCGGCCGGCACGACGAGGTCGCGGTCGTTCAGGACGGTCATTCCTTCGCTATCTGGTGAGGCCATGGCCGGGACGACGTCATATCGATAGCTTGCGCAGCCCCCGAGTGTGGGGAATGTGAGGGCGGCGGCAATAAGAGTGCAGAGAAGGGGACGCATCGGTACGATCTTTGGGCCTCGGGGACTCCATATCAACCAAGATCCAAATCAACCAAGATATGGCCCGGTGGTAAAAACAGGCGTCAGGGAGAGCGACGTATGAAGTTAACGAATTGGCGCTGGTGGCAGTGGGGGGCGGTTTCGCTGGTCGCTGGGGCAGCGGTGGCTTTCGCATTTACCCAAGTGGACCCCGACAGTTCGGCTGCGCAAAGCGTGCCTTTCTCCCAATTGCGCAACCGCATCGAACGCCGCACCGATACCGGCGAGTCTATCGTCACCCGCATTCGCGTCAGCCCCATCACGGTCGACGGTAATGGCAAGAAGATGCAAGTCGTCAGCTATTGGGAAAAGCAGCGCAACCGCACCACCGGCAAGTGGGACCCGACGCAGCAGTTCACCACTCGCGTTTCCAATCCGCTGGGCCCGGTGGGCAACAAATCGGCGATGGATTTCCTTAACGAAACGAAAAAGCAGATTCCAACGCTGGACTACAAGTTCCAGTGGTGGCTGGAAGCGCGCACCATCTGGCTGACCTGCCTGGCCGGCAGCTTCCTTCTGAT
This sequence comes from Phycisphaerales bacterium, assembly GCA_028288875.1. Taxonomy (GTDB): domain Bacteria; phylum Planctomycetota; class Phycisphaerae; order Tepidisphaerales; family Tepidisphaeraceae; genus RYN-431. The sequence continues at coordinate 3,328 of JAQGHK010000279.1, forward strand.
CGGCGTGCTTTGGCCGATATTACTGAAAATATTGATCAAAATGGGTCTCGCCGAGCCGCCGGATGAACGGATGGACCTGAGCGCCGTCCGCACGGTCGACGAACCGACCGCCGAGCCGACCGGCCCGCTGGTGACGGCGGCTGACCATCAGCAGCTGTCGGACCTGACGGCCGCCATGGAGGCGAATGTCGCGGGAATGAGCGTCGGCAGCGGCGGCGGGGCTAGCGAAAGCCGGCCGCATGCGGATATGCCCGTCAAGGACCTCGGCGTCGGCGAACGCCTGACGCCCGTGGCCATTCCGGCGGCGAAGGAAGACCCCAGCGACTTCAAGGGCGAGTTTTATCCCGTCGCGCGTCCGATCAAAAAGGACGATTAATCTCCGTCCCAGGGTCGCGCGATGCGGCTAATTGCGGCTAGGGCTGATTCGTATCGTGGCCCGCCATGCCGTAGACTCCCCGCCCATGAAAATCGGCACGTACTACTACCCTGAGCAATGGCCTCGCGAGCAGTGGGAACGGGACTTCGACAAGATCGCCGCGATGGGCCTGCGCATCGTCCACATGGCCGAGTTCGCGTGGATGAACCTGGAGCCGTCGCCGGGGCAATTTACGTTCGATTGGCTGAGCGAATGCGTGGAGATGGCGGCCGCGCGGAAGCTCGACGTCATCCTCTGTACGCCCACCGCCGCGCCGCCGATCTGGCTGACCGAGCAGCACCCCGAGATTCTTGGAGAAAACGAACACGGCACCCCGGACCGCCACGGCGGCCGTCGCCACTACGTGCCGACCTGCCCGGCAATGCTCGAAGCGTCGGCCCGCATCACGCAGGCGATGGCGGACAAGTTCGGCGACCATCCATCCGTCATCGGCTGGCAGATCGACAATGAACTCGGCGGCCCCTTTGACCAGAGCGAATACACGCACGCTGCGTTCCGCCAATGGCTGCGCGAGAAGTACGAAACGGTCGACAAGTTGAACCTCGCATGGGGCAACCAGTTCTGGAACCAGCAGTACACCACATTCGATCAGATCCTGCTGCCGCCGGGTCGAACCCAGGCGCAAAACGGCTACAAGAATCCGCACCATTGGCTGGACGCCAGCCGCTTCTGGTCCAGTGCCTGGGCGAAGTTCGTGAAGGTGCAGGCCGACATCCTCAAGGCGAAAGTCGGCGAGCGTTGGATCACCACCAACTTCATGCCATTCCATCCGGACTGCGATCCAGGCGACATGAAAGACAGCCTGAGCCTCTGGAGCTGGGATACTTATCCGATCAGCGGCCTGGGCAGCGATCACAAGGACGAAACCTTCCGCCTCGGCGACCCGAGCAGCATCGAAGTGATCCACGACCAGATGGCCAGCTACAACGGCCGCTGGGCGCTGATGGAAGTGCAGCCAGGCCAGATCAATTGGAGCGGCGTGCCGTGCCTGCCGTATCCCGGTGCGATTCGGCTGCTCCTGTGGACGGCCATCGCACACGGCTGTGAGTTCATCACGACGTATCGTTTCCGCCAGCCACGCTTCGGCATCGAAATGTGGCACGACGGGCTGGTGCAGCACGACGGCATCACGCTTTCCCCCGGCGGCGTGCAGTTCCGCCAGGTCTGCGACGAAGTAAAACGCCTATTGGCCGACTTCCCGCTCGGCACGACGATCCCCGGGCAGGACGCGCAAAGCACGCCTCAGCCCCGGGCGGGCCTCGTTCTGGATTTTGATCAGCTCTGGTGGACCAACTCGCTGCCGCAGGCGAACAAATGGAACCAAGCGGAACTGATCACCCAGTGGCATCAGGCCATTTCACACATGGGGCTGAAGGTGCAGATCCTTCACCCCGGCGAAGAGTGGCCGGATGATCTGCAGATCGTCGTCGTGCCAGCGGTGCAGCTGATCGATGACAAGGTGCTGGCCTCGATGACGAAGTATGTCGATGGCGGCGGCCACTTGGTGATCACCTGCCGAACAGGTCTGCAGGACCGCACGGGGCAGTTCTTTGAATGCCATCGGGCCGACTCCATCGCCAGCCTGATCGGCGGGCAGGTGGAGGCCTACGACTCGCTGCCGCAGAACGTCGTCGGCAAAATTGATCTCGACGGGAAAATCTTTGACTGGGGCACGTGGGGCGCTCTGCTGTACGCGGAAGACGGCACGCGCGTGTGGGCCAAGTACACGAACATGTTCTACGCAGGCGCGCCTGCCATCACGCACAAGCGGCATGGCAAGGGAAGCGTGACCTTCTGCGGCGTGTTCGGCGGACGCGATCTGGCGTCGGCGGTGATTGAAAAACTGTGCGTGGCCGAGGCGATCGCCGCCAAGCCGCTGCCGGACCGCGTGCGGATCGTCCGCCGTGGTCGATTCAATATCGCGCTCAACTACAACGACAAGCCGGTGGTGCTGCCGACCGCGCCGAATACGGTGTTTGTGTTGGGCTCACGACAATTGGAAGCCGCGGGCGTTGCGGTGTGGCCGGCATGATTTTGTAGGGGCGACATACATGTCGCCCGGTGGGTACTGACGTTCGAGGGCGACATATATGTCGCCCCTACAACGCCGGCAGGGGTTCCAGCTGCTCGGGTGTCAGCGATTCCACTGTCAGCGGCGTCATCTTCTTGTCCGGATCCGGCAACGGAATCGCCGACAGCAGCACCTTGGTATAGGCGTGCTGCGGGTTGTTGAACACGGTTTCCACCGGCCCCTGTTCCATGATGCGGCCGCGGTACATCACAATCACGCGATCGCAGACGTGGCGAATCACCGACAGGTCGTGACTGACGAACATCATCGTCAGCCCGAACTCGGCCTTGAGCTCGCTCAGCAGTTTCAACACGCGGGCGCGGACGCAGACATCGAGGGCCGACACCGCTTCATCCGCGACGACGAACGCGGGGCGAAGGATCAATGCACGCGCGATGCCGATGCGCTGCCGCTGGCCGCCGGAGAAGGCGTGCGGGTAGCGCGACAGGTGCTCGGCCTTAAGGCCGCAGCGTTCGAGGATAGCGATCACCTTTTCACGCCGTTCCTTGCGGCTGCCGATGCCATGGATCACCAGCGGCTCGGCCACGATGTCGCCGACCGTCATGCGCGGATTCAGGCTCGCGAATGGATCCTGAAAGATCATCTGCATCTCTTTACGCAGCGGCTTCAGTTCCCGCGGCGTCGCAGCGGCCAAGTCCGTGATCTTTCCGTTGTTGTTGAACCAAGCCTGGCCGCTATTGGGATCGATCGCACGCAGCACACAGCGGGCCGTGGTGGTTTTGCCGCTGCCGCTTTCGCCGACGACGCCGAGCGTTTCGCCGCGCGTCATGTCGAAGCTGACGTTGTCGAGCGCCTTCATCGGCGCGGTCTTTTTGTCGCCGCCGTACAGCTTGGTCAAACCGCGGACACGCAGCAAAAGGTCATCCGGCATGGCAGAGGATTCAGCGGATGAGTGGGCAAGGGTCATACGCTTTGCTCCTGCGTCATCTGGTTCGGCCACAGCAGCAGATGTCGGTCATCGCCCATGTCATGCAGCAGCGGCTCGGCCGTGCGGTCGATCGGCTCGTCAAACTGCCAGCCGTTCGGGGTTTTAAAGTCCGGCGCGCACTGGGCGGGGTCCAGCTTGTCGTTCTCAAACGACACGGCCGCCAGCAGTTCCTGTGTGTAGGGATGCATCGGCTGCTTGAACAACTGCCGCACGCCGGCGCGTTCCACGATCATGCCTTGCTTCATCACCGCCACGCTATCGGCCACCTGGGCCACCACGCCCAGGTCGTGCGTGATGAACAGCACGCTGGTGCCCATCTGTTCCTGCAGTTCTTTGATCAGGCGAAGGATTTGCGCCTGCACGGTGACGTCGAGCGCGGTCGTGGGCTCGTCGGCGATCAACACGTCCGGCTGGCAGACCAGCGCGATGGCGATGACCACGCGCTGCCGCATGCCGCCGCTGAATTCGAAGGGATATTGCCGCAGCCGCTTCGGAATATCCGTCACGCCCACCTTGGCCAGCATGTCGCCGGCGATCTCCATCGCCTGCTTCTTATCGACCTTGCGGTGCAGCAGGACGGCCTCGGCGATCTGATCGCCAATGCGATGGACTGGCGAAAGCGCCGTCATCGGTTCTTGGAAGATCATGCTGATCTTGCCGCCGCGGATTTTGAACAGCGCGTCTGACTAATCGTGGAGCGCCGCCAGATCGGTCGTCAGGCCGGCCTAGTCCTTGTACAGAATCTGTCCGCTGGCGATGCGGCCGGGCTTCTGAATCAGGCGCAG
>JAQGHK010000299.1 GCA_028288875.1 Phycisphaerales bacterium
GGAAAGTCCGCGGCGAACATGGTCGGTGCGCGCGCGGCGTCCATGTAAATTCGGCCGCCGATGCGATCCAAGAATTCGCCATTCGGCTGAAAGCCGATCGCCGCATACGCGCGGCCGTACCCGCCCTCAGCCGACATGAATCGGCGGACGACGCTCCACGTCAGCGGCGTCGGCTGCGGCAGCGTTTCCACCAGGTTGTGGAGCACCCATGGCCCTTGCCCGTTGGCAATTGCCTCCGCTAATTGCGAGCGATTGGCATGGACGGCGGCAACAATCGCCTCGGGATCGCCGGCCGTGGTGATCGGGCGCGATTGCAGCAGATACACCTTGTCGCCGGCGATGGCCCATTCAATATCCTGCGGCCGGCCGAAGTGCGTTTCCACCTGGCGGCCTAGTTGCCAGAGGCGGTGAATCTGATCGGTCGTCAGGCAGCATTGCATCCGGCGATCTGCGTCGATCTCCTGCTCGCCGCCGATGGTCCATTCGGTTTTCTTTTCCGAAACAACCGTCGATAACACGCTGCCGTCGTCGAAGGCGACGCGTACCGCATCAGGGCGAACTTTCCCGGAAACGACGGACTCGCCCAAACCCCAGCTGGCCTCGATGAGCATCTGCCGCGGGAACGGCTCGCCCGGCGCGGCGGTGAACAGCACGCCGGCCACGTCAGCGTTGACCTGGCGCTGAACGACAACAGCCATGCGGATATCGGCGTGATCAATGGAATGCTCGGCGGCGTAGGCGGTGACGCGATCGCTCACGCCGCTGGCGCGACAGTGCTCCACGGCAGCCAGGAGCGCGTCGCCGCCGGTTACGTTCAGCACCGTCTCAAATTGCCCCGCCATCGACGCCACGGCGCCGTCTTCCGCCGTGGCCGATGAGCGGGCCGCCACCGTGCCCGCGCCCATGGCGGCGTAGGCGGAAAGGATCGCCTCGCGATCGTCGGTAGGCTCGGTCAGGCCGATGACGAAGCCGTCGGGCACGGGAAAACCGGCGCGAATCAGCACGCCCAGGTTGGCGGCCTTTCCGCCGACGCTTGCGGCGTCCGTCGCTTCGGCGAGAGGGATGGTGCGGCTGATCGTCTGGCTCATTTCGATCCGTCCGTGCCGACGAGACATTGCACGCCGCCGGTTTCGGTGGCGACGTAAACCCGCCCGCCGACGACCTGAGGCGCAGCCGAACTCAGGCCGACCCCGGGCTTGCCGGCGTCGTTCATCGCGTGGCGTTCCTGAATTTTTCCGGTGTCGCGATCCAGCACCGCCAGCGTGGCGTCGGACGCCAAGGCGTAAACGAATTGACTGGTGAGCGCGACACCGCCGAGCATGGGGGACGCCTTACTGATTTCCGCTTTCCAACGGATGTGCCCATCGACCAGATCGATCGCGGCCAGTTCGCCGGTACGGACCGGCGCGACGGCCATGCCGTCGCGTGCGGCGACTGGGCCGAGAACGGCATCTGCAAAGTCGGCTTGCCAGCGCCGCGCGCCGGTTTTCGCATCGAGCGCGACAACCGCGCCCTTCGCATCCGGCCCGGAGTGCGCGAAGTCGCCATTGCCGACGCCGGCGAGGACGAGATCGCCGGTAAGCGTCATTGTGCCGGTGCAGTTCATGTCGAAATTCGTCCGCCAGAGTTCGCCGGCGAAGGTCGGTGGCGCCATCATTTCGGCGCTCGCTTTGGCATCAGCAGCGCTATTCGTGGCGACGCCCGGTTGTGATCGAATCGCCACCACGGCATGCCCGTTCATGCCGCTGCCGATGTAGACGGTGCCGTTTTCGGAAATCGCGGGCGAACTTTCGGCGTCGATGATGGGGTGCCGCCAGAGGAGTTCGCCGGTGGAGATTCGGACGGCCATCGCGTGGCCGGGGTCGCCGGTGGGTCGGCCGGCGTGGTCTTCGATCGCGCCGACGCCGACAACGGCGACGTCCCCGCGGATCGCGGGTGAGGATTCGATATGCTCGGTCGATTTCGCCTGCCATTTCAGCTTGCCGGTGGCGGCGTCGAAGCAGAGCAGGGCGCAGTCTTTATCCTGATGAAAGCCTTGGCCGATGATGACGAACTTGCCGTCGGCGGAGACGGCGGGCGAGCTGAAGAACGCTTTGAACGGGTCGCCGTTATTGTCGGTAGCTTCCCAGATCGGCTTGCCGGTGGCGGCGTCGAGGCAGGCAAGGATGCCGGTGTAGCCGCCGAGGTCCGTCACGCAGCCGGCGACGAAAATGCGGTTTCCGACGACGGCCGGCGTCGCGAGGAACATGGTGTCGGCCGGCGAATAGGTCCAGAGGGTTTTCAGATTCGTCGGCGACGCACCGCCGTCGGACGAGGTGCGGGCGAAATCGTGTGCTTCGACGACAGCGGCATCAATGGTGGCTGCCGCGATCTGCGTAGTCGCCACGACGCCGGCCTGCTCGTGAGCGATGATCTGCCGCGCGACGGCCGCCCAATCGACTGGGGCCACCTTCGCCACCCGCGGCCGGGCGCGAGTGAGCGTCAGCCAGGTAACGGCGGTGATGGTGAGGACGAGCGCGGTCCAGGCGAGAAACGCCCCGGGACGGCGGCGGATCAGGCCGAGCAATTCGCTCGGCCGCAGCAGCGCGGCCGCCGCCCCGGCGAGCGCGGCCAACACGGTCGGCAGCACGGCCGAGCCGGCGGTGATGAAAATGGGGACGACGGCGAGCGTTTGCATTCGATTCAGCCTCCGCCCGGGTTAGACGAGGGAAGCGATCGAAAGTTTACGCTACGAAGCTGAATGCTGCGTGAAGGTGTCAGGGGAAGGGGTTGGCAGCGAACATCCGCTCAAGCCGCCACGATAACGTAGTTCCAGTTGCTGCAACCGCCGTCCAGACGAACGCCATTACGAGAAACGGCATTTCCGCGTAACTCGGCCCCCAGTTGAAGCTGTTAACCAGTCCGGCGAACAATCCGACGATCGCTAAATGCCCAATCCCAAGGATAACGAGAACCCAGCGCCGTTGGGTGGCAGCGACGCCCGTCAGGATCCCGCCGATGAGCCCGAGCAACGGCCCGGTCGCCAGCACGGTCTCCACCGAGACGAGCGGAAT
>JAQGHK010000366.1 GCA_028288875.1 Phycisphaerales bacterium
GAACGCGGTGCTGCTACCGTCGCCCATCGGCAATTCGCCGGTAGTGCTGCCGCTGAGGGTGACGGTGGCGTTGGTGACGCCCATGCCGGTCAACGCAGCTAGGCAATGCTCGACGGTTTCAATGTGCAGGGTGCCGTTTTTCAGGCAAGTGCGGCGTGGACGCTTCAAAACATTCTGAACCATCGCTGGGATGGTGGCGACTTTCTCGCCCAACCGACGCACAAAGGTAATGCCCGCGCCGATATCTGCGGGGGTAAACGTCAGTTCGCCCGGCGCGCCCGTAAACAGGCCGACACCGTTCAGGGTGACTTCACGAGAGATAGTTCGCTGCAGACGTTCGCTCACCGGAGGGGTGAGTATAGCGAAAAAGGCGCGCGCTGCGAAAGCCCGCGGGTTTGGGCATCAATCGGGGTCAGTCGATCGGACGCCAGACGCCATCGATTCCCATGACCTCAGCGGGTCGAAAGTTGGCCTTGTAAGCCATCGCGCGACAGTCACGCACCCAGTAGCCGAGGTAATAATCCGATAGCCCCCGCTCCGCCGCCCAGGCGATTTCATGCAGCGCGCCATAGGTGCCGGGGCTACGGGCGGCATCGGCCGGATCGAAATAAAAATAGACGCTGCTGAGCGAGGCGCTGCTGACATCGCAGATCCCGACGGCAATTAATCGGCCATTGGGATCGCGATAAACGAACTCTAGCGTTTCCGTCGGCGAGTCATAGAGAAACTGCCGCACGGTGTCCGGATCGGCCTCGCCGGGCTTGTCGTGCCATTCTTTCACGTACCGGCCGTAGACCTCGATTTTTTCCTCAGTCAGGATCGGCTCGCCAATCTCGACCTTCAGATCAGCATTCCTTCGCTGACAACGGCGTTGCGAGGCGTTCGGCCGGAACGTCGCCGTCGGCACGCGGATCGGCCGGCACTCCTGGCACTCGCGGCAGACGGGTTGATATAGCATCCGCCCGCTGCGGCGAAAGCCAGTGTCCATGAACGCGCGGTAGGTGTCGCCATCGATCCGCGACGCCATGATGGCGCGGAGGGTTTCAACCCTGCCCGGCAGATACGGGCAAGCGACGTCCGGCAGCGTCGTCAGCCGGACCGAAACAGGCGGATGAAGGGCGGGGTCGGCCACTGCGTTCATCATAATGCGTTTGGATGACGCGGTTAAATAAGAGTTTGACGCGATTCTGCACCTCGACCGCTGACAACAGGCATCCGGGAGCACGGTAGAACTTCAAACGATGATCGCTCGCAAACCGCTCGCCCTGCTTCTCGGTCTGGTCGCTCTGCAAACCGGCTGCGCCACGAACCGCGTTTCCGATTCAAACAATTTCGTCCACATCGCATTGCCTGCGGCGGTTCAAATCCCGAACAAGCAGTTCTCGCTGGCCGACTTTTCGCCGGCGGGCGACGGCAAGACGGACGACACGGCGGCCTTCGCCAAGGCCATCGCGGCGGTCGACGCTGCCGGTGGCGGGCACCTGAACGTGCCGGCCGGGCAATATCTGATTGGGCCGATCAGGCTCGTCAGCAAGCTGGATCTGCACTTGGCGGCCGGTGCCAAGATTCTGGTCCGCAACGATATCGATGGCTATCCCACGGCACCGGCCCCCTTCTACAACAACGACCTTCGCTACACCGACACCATCACGGCCGACTTCTGTCATGACGTTTCCATCACCGGCCGAGGCACGATCGACGGGCAAGGCCAACCGTGGTGGAAGAAATACCAGAAGCGCAAGGGCAACGTTCCGCAGCCGGCACAGCTCTTTCCGCACCGCCCGAATCTGGTCGTGCTTAGCGGTTGCGATCGCGTACTCATCGGCAGCGTGACGATTCTGAACTCGCCAAACTTCCACATCATCCCGCAACAGTGCCGGGACGTGACGATTCACAACGTCACAATTACAGCCCCCGCCGGCGCACCCAATACGGATGGCATCGACCCGTCCGGCCAACGCATCGCGATCACGAACTGCGACATCAGCGTCGGCGACGACAACGTCGTCTTCAAGCCGCAAATTCCCGCGTCATTCCCCAAAGACAAATTCGATTCGAGTAAAGCCGCGTGCGAGGACCTACTCGTCGCCAACTGCAAGTTCGGCAAAGGCCACGGCATGAGCATCGGCGGCCAGACAACGGACGGCCTGAAGCGGCTGCTCGTTCGCGATTGCATTTTTGACGGCACAACGGCCGGCATTCGCCTTAAGGCCGACCAAGGCTTTGGCGGGCTGGTGGAAGACTGCGTCTATGAAAACATCACGATGAAAGGCGTTTCGACCGCCATCCTGCTGACAAGCTACTACCCCGGCATGCCGCGCGACCCCGCCACCATGCCGGCCAAATCGCGTGACGCCAAAACGCCCGTGTGGAAAAACATCACGATCCGAAACGTGACCGCCACCGGCAGCCTGGAAGCCGGCGGCATCATCGGCCTGGCGGAAAAGCCGGTGGATGGCGTGAAGCTGATCAACGTGAACGTGGAAGCCCGCCGGCCGCTGCGAGTCGTCGATGCGCAGAACGTCGTGCTTGAGCGCAGCGCCTTCACGATGAAAGATGGCAAGCCGGGCGTTGTTGCGACTCGGGCGTCGGTCAAAGGCATCGACGTCGGCGAGTGGACCGGTGCCATCGAACCGCTAAAACCTTCGGGCGGCCCGGCGACGACGCAGTCCGCCGACTGAGATCATTAGTACGCCTGCGCGATTAGCACCTGCGTCTTCGTCGGCTTTCCACAGTGGAGGCAGGTGCCTTCCGTGCCGGCCTGCTCGAACGGGATGCAGCGGACGGTGGCCTTCAAATCGGCCTTCAGCTTCGCCTCGGCAGCCGTGTTCGGCTCCCAATAGCAGCGAACGAAGCCACCATTGGTTTCCAGAATCGACTTGAGTTCGTCGTAGGTCTTCGCTTCGCGCGTGTTTTCGTCGCGGAAGGCAGTGGCCTTGGCGAGCATCACGTTATGAAGGTCTTCCAGCTTCGCCCGAAGCATGTCCGCCGTCACGTCGGCCAAGGCGAGGGATTCTTTCGACCGGTCGAGGCGGCGTTTCATCACCGTCACGCCTGCGGCCACGTCGCGCGGGCCCACTTCAAAGCGGAACGGCACGCCACGCTGTTCCCAATGAAACTGCTTATCGCCAGACCGGACATCGCGACCGTCAACGATCACTTTCTGATCCGTCGCCTTGTCGAAGAAGTACGATTGAATCTCACCGCTGCTGCGTTTGGCAGCTGAGGCGACCTCAGCCTCGCCAACGAGATTCGCGACCAGTTGCTTGATGAACGCCATCACGGTTTCTCGCTCGGCGTCGCCCTTAAAGACAGGAATAATCGCGGCCACGATCGGCGCGACGCGCGGCGGGATGACCAGGCCGTCGTCATCGCTGTGCGCCATGATCATCGCGCCGATCAGCCGCGTGCTGACGCCCCAGCTGGTCGTCCACGCGTGCTGTATGGCGTTATCACGACCCGTGAACTTGATATCAAAGGCCTTCGCGAAATTCTGACCCAGGTCATGGCTCGTGCCGGCCTGCAAGGCTTTACCGTCCTGCATGAGAGCTTCGATGCAATATGTCGTAACCGCACCGGGGAATTTTTCGCTGTCGGTCTTACGGCCTTTGACGACGGGCAATGCGAGGGCCTCGCTGGCGAAGTCGGCGTACACATCCAGCATTCTCAGCGTCTCGACTTCCGCCTCAGCAGCGGTTTCGTGAGCGGTGTGGCCTTCCTGCCAGAGGAACTCGGCCGTGCGAAGGAACAGGCGTGTGCGCATTTCCCAGCGCATCACGTTGCACCACTGATTGATCAGGATCGGCAGGTCGCGGTAGCTCTGCACCCACTGCGCATACATGTGGCCGATCATCGTTTCACTGGTCGGCCGGATGACCAGCGGCTCTTCCAGCTTGCCGGCGGGCACCAGCTTGCCGTCGGCGTCTTTCTCAAACTTGCTGTGAGTGACGATCGCGCATTCCAGCGCGAAGCCTTCCACATGCTCGGCTTCCTTGGTCAGGAATGACTGCGGGATCAGTAGCGGGAAATACGCATTGACGTGGCCGGTGTCTTTAAAGCGGCGGTCGAGGTCGCGCTGGATGGCTTCCCAGATCGAAAACCCTTCCGGGCGAATGACCATGCAGCCGCGAACCGGCGAATAATCGGCGAGCTGGGCCGCCTTGATCACGTCGAGGTACCACTGGGCGTAGTCGTCTTTGCGGGCTTTGATGTTCTTGGCCATGTTTGAGGGAAGGATCATATCGGGTCGGCCGCTGTCTCGCGACGGGAGGCCGGTCGGCATAGCCGGTATACTCCGCGCGATGCACGACGGACCGGGACGGGGGCGGACGGCGATCGAAGGCGTGATTCTCCTGCTCACGCTAACCGCGTTGATCTGGATCGGCCTGCGGGTGCGCACTGAAACGTGGACGCGGACCGAAATCATTCGCTACGTCCCGGACATGGAAAACGGCTGGAACTGGGGTTCCCGCGCGGCCCAGGACGGTTTTTTCACGCTGTACGACCGCGTGGCCGATGAATCGCCGCCCACGGATTACGGCCTTGATTACATGCCCGCCCGATTGGCGGTCATGACATTGTGGGCGAAAAAAGAATTGGCTGCAGATCCGAAGGAAACGGAGTGGCTGGATGATTACGAATTCAATCGTCCGCTGCTGCAGTTCAATACATTCTGCGAAGCACTGACCGCCGCCGGCCTGTTTGCGTTGGCGTTGGATTGGAGTCGGCGCGACCGCCGGCCGACGCTCTTAGGACACGATCGGCCGCTGTATGGAGCCGGCCTGGCGACCATCGTGTTTGCTCTCGTGTGGCTGAATCCGGCGTCGCTCATCAGCGCCCACGGCCGACCGACGTGGGATGTCTGGGTGCTGCCATTTTATGTCTGGTCGGTTTTTGCCGCCGGCCGCGGGGCCTGGTTGACGGCTGGCTGCATCGTCGGCTTGGGCGTGATGTTCAAGGGCCAATTGCTGATCGTCGCGCCATTCATGATTCTTTGGCCGATGATGCGATTTCGCGTCGGCGCCGTTTTGCGGTTTGTCATCGGCGTGGCGTTCAGCGCGGGCTCGGTTGCCTCGCCGTGGCTGGTCGGAAGTTCAGCCGGGCCAATTGCGTTCTGCATCGCGATCGCCCTGCTGCCGGTCGTCATCTGGGCGTCCTTGAAGCGTTGGCCAGTCCTCGGCCGATCGCTGCCGGGTCGTTGGCTGCAATGGGCCGTTCCGCTCGCCGCCGCCATTGCGATTGCGGCGTGCATTCCATTCTTCGGCGGCTCCCTGAACTGGCTTCGCATCGGCCTAATTTATGGCGCGAAGAAGTTCGCCGGGCTCCAAGTCGGCGACGCCAATTCATTGGCCGGGCTGCTGGAGGCCTCCTTCCGATGGAAGGCAACGGACCGTGTTGACGCCATCCAATGGATTTATCCCGGCGCGACGATTTCCGATCTGCTGATCGCCATTTACGGCATGGCCATTATCGCAGCCGCCTGGGCAACATCGCGATACGAGCGCCGGGGCGACCGGCGATTCCTTCTGGCCGTGGCGGTGCCGTGGATCGTCTACTTCGCCGTGTTCCCAAAAATGCACGAGCGATACTTGCTTTGGGGCGGCATCGTGGCGTGTGCAGGGCTGGCAGTCAGCTGGGGCACGGCTGGCTTGGCACTTCTTTTCTGCCTGATATCGACCTGCATGAGCCTCTGGCAGATGACCTGGGCCATCCGCGCTCCGACGGCCGCCGACGGCTTAACACTGGAGGATGTCCGGATGATTCGGAAAGTGCTCATGCCGATCTACCCCGGCATGGCATGGGCGGTTTTAATGGCAACAGCGGCTTGGCTGTGGATGACCTTGGCCGTCGCGGGCGGCCCGAAGTCGACACCGGTTGCCGACGAGCAATTAATGCCCCCAAATTGACTTTTTGCACCCGCGCCAGCTTTCGCTAAGATGCCCAATCCCCTTTTCCGGGGCGCAGACGATTTTGTGGAGTAGAACGCACCGATGGCACGTACACCGTTTATTGCCGGCAACTGGAAGATGAACACCACCAAGGCCGAGGCCGTGGCACTCGCGACCGCGATCGCCGCTGGCACGAAAGGCCCGGCCGAAGTCGGCATCGCCCCGCCGTTCGTCTATCTGGACGCCGTCTCCGCCGCCGTCAAAGGCTCGGCCGTAAAGGTCGGCGCACAAGACGTTTACTTCGAAAAATCGGGCGCATTCACCGGCGAAATCTCAGTCGCCATGCTGAAAGACGTCGGCGTCAGCTTCGTGCTGACCGGGCACAGCGAACGCCGCCATGTGCTGATGGAAAAGCCGGAACTCGTCGGCAAGAAGGCCGCCGCGGTGCTGGACGCCGGCCTGATCCTTGTTCACTGCGTCGGCGAGAAGCTGGAAGAACGCGACAACGGCACGACCTTCGCCGTCTGCCAGGCGCAGCTCGATGAACTGCCCGCCACGATTGCCGACCCGGCCAAGCTTGTGATCGCTTACGAACCCGTCTGGGCGATCGGCACCGGCCGTACCGCGACCGATGCCCAGGCTCAGGAAGTGCACGCGTACATCCGCGGCGCCTTGGCCAAGAAGTATGGCAAGGACTTCGCCGACGCCGTCCGCATTCAGTACGGCGGCAGCATGAAGCCGGACAACGCCGCCGGCCTGCTCGGGCAGACCGACGTCGACGGCGGCCTCATCGGTGGCGCGGCCCTCAAGGCCGAAAGCTTCCTCGGCATCGTGAACGCCGCTAAGTAAGAATTTTGCGACTCATCCCATGAACTTTCTCTACTACTCGCTCCTGCTGCTGTTCCTTGTGCTCAGCTTCTTCCTGATCCTGCTGGTGTTGATCCAGAAGGGTCGCGGCGGCGGTCTGTCGGCCGCGTTCGGCGGCGTCGGCGGCAACACGGCGTTCGGTGCCAAGACCGGCGACGTGCTCACTTGGGCCACCAGCATCGTGTTCGGTATCTTCCTGCTGCTGGCGATCGGCCTCAATCTGATCGCCAACCATGTCGACGAACAGAACCGCAAGGTGCTGATCGACAAGCCCACGACGGCACCGTCTGCGGACATCACGACCAACAATTCGCCGCTGGTCGCCCCGCCGGTGGATGACAAGGCGATGACGCCTCCGACGAGCAAGCCCACGACAAATCCGACGGCCGCCCTGCCACCGGCTGCGGATGCGCCGGTTCCGGCGTCGGACATCGTCGCGAAGAAGATCGTGGACGCCGTCCATTCGACCACCGCCCCCACGACTCAGCCCGGCCACTAACCGCCGAACTCTGACCGCCGCACTTTTGGAGCCCTCGCATGATTGTCAGCATGACCGGCTTCGGCGACGCCGCTTCCCAGCGGGAAGGCACGCACTACTCCGTCGAAGTGCGCTCGCTCAATAACCGCTTCTTCAAAGCGGTCATCAAGCTGCCTGACGTCGTCAGCGGTTTGGAACCGGAAGTCGAAACCCTCCTCCGCGAAAAGCTCGGCCGGGGCAGCATCACCGCCATCATCAAGATGCGCGTCGAAGGTGCCGAGGCTGCCTACGTCATTAATCAAGCTGCCCTGCAGAGCTACATGCAGCAGCTCCATCAGGTCGCAACGCTCGGCGAAGCCGTTCGGATCGACATGGCCAGCCTGCTGACGCTCCCGGGCGTCTGCCAGGAACCGGATGAAGACACCGACCATCACGCCAAGCACGGCGACACGCTCCGCGAACTCATCGGCCAAGCAATCGATAAGCTGCTCGGAATGCGTCAGCGTGAAGGCCAGGCGCTTTTCACGGATCTGCAGAAGCACCTCGGCGTCATCGCTGCGGCGCTGGTGGAGATTGAGAAGCGTGCCCCGTCAGTCATCGAGGAATATCACCGCCGCCTCACCAGCCGCGTGAACGATCTGCTCAGCAAGGCCCAGCTCAAGATCAATGAGACGGACCTGTACAAAGAGGTCGCCGTTTACGCCGAGCGGAGCGACATCGCTGAAGAAATTCAACGCCTACGGCATCACTTGAAAGCATTCGAAGCCGCCTGCCGCACGACCGAGCACGCCGGCCGCAAGCTGGATTTCCTCACCCAGGAAATGCTCCGCGAGGCCAACACCATTGGCAGTAAAGCCAATGACGCCCACATCGCTGGCCACGTCGTGGACATCAAGGGCGCGATCGATCGGATGAAGGAACAGGTTCAGAACGTCGAGTAAGCTGTCTGTTTTCACCACCATGAACGCCGCCGCCGCACCCATCGTCGCCACACCCGCCAACGCTTCCGCCCATCGCGGGCTGCTGCTGGTCATGGTCGGCCCGAGCGGCGTGGGTAAAAGCACCATCGCCCGCAAGCTGGAGGTGCTGACGAAGGTGCATTACACCGTCAGCGTCACCACCCGCCCCAAGGCCCCCGGCGAAGAGGTCGGCAAGACCTACGAGCACATCGACAAGTCCGAGTTCTACCGCCGGCTGGACAGCGATCAATACCTGGAATACGCCCACGTCCACGGCAACTATTACGCGACCCCTACGCACCCCACGCTCGACTTCCTGACCGAAGGCAAAGACGTTTTGCTGGAAATCGACGTCCAAGGTGCCCTTCAGGTGCGAGACGCGTTCCCGGACGCCGTCCTGATGTTCATCCTGCCGCCGGACCAGAATACGCTGCTCCAGCGTCTGACGGACCGCGGCCGCGATGCCCCGGAAGACATTCAGAAGCGATTTCGGGCCGCGCGGCGTGAGATTGCCATGGCCCGCGGCAGCCGCAGCTTCGATTACATGGTGATTAACGACGACCTTGAGAAGGCCGTCGAGGAAATCATCAAAATCATCCGTCTGAAGCGTGCTGGCGGTATCTAAACCCCGGTTATTGGGCGTCAGCTTGCCAGAAATCGCCGTTTTCGCTACAATCTTCCTTTCCAATGATTGAAGCACTCAAGAGCGACGAAATCGTCAATAAAGTCGGTGGCCGGTTCAAACTCACCGCCCTGCTGCAAAAGCGCGTGGTCGAGCTTATGGACGGGGCCCGTCCGCTTGTCGAACGCCACGACGGCATGACCGATCTGGAAGTTGCGATCCAGGAAGTCCTGCAGGACAAGATCGCCATCGATTACGAAGCCAGCGGCATCCGCCCGCCGACCGGCGAATAATCGCCGGCATAGGCCGACCGAACTGCAAATAAGCCAAAGATAAACACGGATGGAAGACAATTGCTGTCTTCCATCCGTGTTTATCCGCGCGCATTCTGGGCTAAACTGTGGGCATGGCCACCGCTGATCCCGCCCAACTCGCCCAACCGCTCAAAGGCCGTGAGATCGTCGTCGGCATCTGCGGCGGGATCGCCTGCTACAAAGTGGCCGACGTCGTCAGCAAGCTGGTGCAGGCCGGGGCTGGCGTGACGGTGGCCATGACGGAGGACGCACAGAAGTTTGTCGCCCCACTGACGTTCCAAGCCCTCACCGGCCGGCCGGTGCACACGAACATCTGGTCGACCGAAGACAGCGGTGACGTCCAGCACATCAAGCTGACCGAACACGCCGACCTGATGCTGGTCGCCCCCGCGACGGCCACGACGATCGCCCGCGTCGCCACAGGCCTCTGCGATGATTTGGTCAGCCTGCTCATCGCCGCCGCCGCCTGCCCCGTCATCTTCGCCCCAGCCATG
>JAQGHK010000368.1 GCA_028288875.1 Phycisphaerales bacterium
CCGAGTTCAGACGTCGGTGAACCGCAAAAACCTGTGCCGGCGCGAATAAACTTGTTTCCGCGAGGGAAGCGCGCATAATTGCCGTCTCGATTTTTCCTGAGCAACAGACCGCGATGACCAAAACGACGAAAACGACGACGATCTAACGCCCCGGCCTTCGCCGGTGCGTTAGATGTTGTCTGTTTCTAAGTCGTTTTTGAATGTCGTCGCCGTCTGTTGCTCTTTGCGTTTAGTGGACTGTCCTTAGGAGTTTGTCATGGCCGTCAACGTTGCGATCGTCGGTGCCACCGGGGCCGTCGGGCAGGAGTTTTTGAACATTCTGGCCGAACGCAATTTCCCAATTAAGACCCTCAAACTGCTCGCCAGCGCCCGCAGCGCCGGCAAGACGATCGACTACCGGAGCCAGACGTACACCGTCGAAGAACTCACCCACGACAGCTTCAAAGACATCCAGATCGCCCTCTTCAGCGCCGGCGGCGCAACGACCAAGGAATTTGCACCGTCGGCCGTGAAGGCAGGCGCGGTGGTCGTCGATAATTCGTCGGCCTACCGCATGAAGGACGGCATTCCGCTGGTCGTTCCGGAAGTGAATCCGGAAGCCATCAAGAAGCACGTCGGCATCATCGCCAACCCCAATTGCAGCACGATCATCATGAACGTGCCGGTGTGGCCGCTGCACCAGGTGAACCGCGTGCGGCGTCTGGTGGTCAGCACGTACCAGGCCGTCAGCGGCGCGGGTGCGTGGGGCCTGTATGAGCTGGAACAGCAGATGAAATCGCACGCCGCCGGCGAGCCGATCAAGAAGGAACTGTTCCCCCACCAGATCGTCAACAACCTCTTCAGCCACAACACCACCATCGGCCCGGAAGGCTACAACGAAGAAGAAATGAAGATGGTGAAGGAGACGCGCAAGATCTTCGGCGACAGCAAGATCATGATCGCCGCCACCTGCGTGCGCGTGCCGATCCCGCGCGCCCACTGCGAGAGCATCAATATCGAGTTCAGCCAACCGATGACGCCCGATCGCGTCCGCCAGATCCTCAGCAAGGCCCCCGGCGTGAAGCTGGTGGACCGCATCGAAGAAAACCACTTCCCGATGCCCCTCGAAGCCAGCGGCCAGGACTTAGTACTCGTCGGCCGCATCCGCCAGGACATCAGCCGCGATGATGGCCGCGGCATCGAAATGTTTGTCGCCGGCGACCAGATCCGCAAAGGCGCGGCGACGAACGCGGTGCAGATCGCAGAGAAGCTGCTGTAAGGCGGCTATCGCCAGAAGCCGCGATCATCCGGATTGGGCCCCGCGGGGTTCCAGCGATGATGTAGCGAGACGCCGTCGGGCCAGGTCAGTAGCAGACCGCCGTCGCTGTAGATGGCGTATTGATAGACGTTCTGCGTACCCAGCGTCACCGTGCCGACCACGGCCGGAGCGAGTTGCGTTGCGGGCCGGGTGGCCGGCTGGCCGTCTTCGATGGCAAACCGCAGCGCCCGATAGACGTCACGGCGAGTCTTCAAGCTGGCAATGCCGCCGTTCTCGGCCCAGGCCGTCATTGAGGTGATGTCGTCCCAGTCCGGAGGCGATATTGCCGAGGCAGCCGTCGCGGGTTGCGTGGTGGGCCGGGTAGCCGGTCGGGCCGACAGAATCGGTTCATCCAGGTCCAGATCGACGAGCCGTTGCATGTCCGGCGATAGGTCACGCGGATGGCCGGCCAGTTGTTCGACGCGATCCTGCATCGCCCATTCGAGGCCTTGGTTACCGCCGGCCCTGTTACCCGGCACGCCTTGGCTGCCGTGTTCGTCTGTACCATTCTTGCCGACGCTCCAGATGATCGGGTCTGCACCCGCCAGCCGTGCTTGAATCGGCTGATTCGACGCCATAGGGTCGCGCGGCACGGCTGACAGGTATTGCGGCACCAGATCGGCCAAGCTCGCGGGCCGCTTCCCGTGATCAAGTTCATACCAGCGGACGGCCAAGGCAATCGCCGCCAACGTGCGATCCGTCCGATCGTGGTAGCTCACTTCGATCGCACGATCGAATGACGGCAGTAGCATCTGGGCGAAAAACTTGAATGGGCCACCCAAGCGTGAGGACGGCGCAACAATTAACAGCCGCTGCTTCGCGGACGGCCAATCCGGCTCATTCAGCATGCCGATCACCTGTGTCGTCGTCTCGACACAGGTCAATGAGTTGGCCCTGATGTATGGCCGCACGAAGTAACGCCCAATTGCCCAACCCTGTGATTGGCGAGGTGACAACAGACTTCCCATTGTCCCGTTGTCCATCGCGGCCAGCGTATCGATCTGTGTCGCGCGTTCTCCGCGGAAGGCTGCGAGTTGCTCCGCTCCGGAGGCGCGGAAATCTAATAGGACTTCGATCGCTTTCTTCACCTGTTCGGGACGCGCATCGCCCGGTTGAGTTCCGATCCGCAGCGTGTGCGCAATGTTCAGGTAATGCGCCGCCCCCAACGACCGAATTCCAACGCCAACAAGCATCCCAACTAAGCTCGGATGCGACGCGGCGGCAACAGATAAAGGATCGATGACCGATAAATGATGGATAGCCAAATCATCCCGCCCTGCGTCGTGGGCGAGTTCGGCACGAGCACCCTGAAATGTCGCGACGGAACGAAACTGATTCAGTTCCGGCAAAAGCTGCTGAAAGAGCGGCGAGACCATCTGCCTGGTCATCACATTCACGGGTGCGCCGTCGGCGGCATCAATGAACGGAATTGCGGCAGCACAGTCGTCGATGTAGGCCTTCCATCGCGTCCGCTCGAATTCAAAAGGCGGCGGCGCCAGCGGGTCCAGCACATCGATACGTAATTCGGCGGTCGTTTCGCGGCTGGTGATTTTCCCGGCCGCGACATAATCGTCGTAAGCATTGTGCCCCGGTGGGACCGGCGGCTGAAGGGTAGCCGGCGTGCTTGGTTCTCCAGCGGCAGCCAAGGCGGCTATCGCTCGGTTCAATTTCAAGGTGACCCAGGCCAGCCACACCGCGTGTGACAGCACGGCGACTAGAACCAATCCCGCCATCAGCCGCCATGTCCAACGTGCAAAGCGTTTGGCTCTTTGGCGCAGGGCCGACACTTCTTCGCGGCCATAGTCCAATTCCGCAGGCTGCGTCATGCGTTGCATCGTAGAGCGATCGGTCCGAAGTCGCACGATCAAATCAGCCGGCCGCGGCTTGGCCTATCGCCGCAACCCGGCGGCCTCCGCGGCCATTCATTTGAACTCGTGGATATCGATACTGGAGCCGAACCAGCGGGCGATCGTGCCGTCGGCATTCCGGTACGGTGTGGCGCGATGGTGGTGCCAGCGGAGGGCACCGTCGGTGACGCAGCGGACAAGGGATTGATAGTCGAACGGCTCGCCATCGCGAACGGCGGTGCGCCAGAGGGCGTAGACGGTTTGACTGTCGTCCAGGTGCATGGCATCAAACCATCGCTGGCGTGCGCCCGATGGGGACGACGACGCGCCGATGTACGCCGTCCAATGGCAGTTGTGGTCTTCCAGCATGCCGTCGCCGTCGGTCATCCAGACGATGGCTGGCATGGCGTCGGCCAATTGGCGGAAGCGCAGTTCGCTCGCGTGCAGCGCGTCGCGCACGGCCCGGCTTTCGGTGATGTCGCACAGGGTGCCGACGAATGAAGCGTATTGCCGGGAGTCGCCATCGACTTCAAACGTGGCCTGCCCTTTAGCGACGACCCACCGGAGCTGGCCGTTGGGCAGGACGACGCGGTATTCAATGTCGTACGGGCGCGTGTCCTGGCCGCGTGTGGCGGCCTTCATCGCTGCTTCGACGCGCTGGCGGTCTTCCGGATAAACGCTTTTTAGCAGTTCCGAAAGCGGCTGCGGCTGGGCGTCGATGCCCAGAATGTCGGCGTAGCGTTCATCCACATAAAACAGGCCCGTGCCCGGGTCGCACTGCCACCAGCCCACGCGGGCGGCATCGAGCGCGAGGCGACGCTGCTCGGCCAGAAGGCGGAGCGTTGCTTCGGCGGGCGAAGCTTGCGCAGCGGCCAATGGAGGACTGGCCGGCCCATTCAGGTGAGCCTTACTCAACGGCTGATCGAGGTTGGACAGTGAATGGGGCAATGGCGCTGAAATGGAGGCGTCGTCCTTGGATTGTCGACAAAATGGGACGCCGTTGGGATGGGTATTACTCCCTAAAGAAGGCATCAAAGTCGCAATTCACGCTCGGTTCACGCGAAGGTTCGCAAAATCGACGCGCGGCCGACGGCAGACGGGCGACGGTTCCGCCGCAGAATGCTCAGCAAAATACAGCTCTCCTGAATTGGCCGACGGCCGACGCGGCGATACGCTCGGCGGCATGGCTGATCCTTCGCTTCAACACCTGCTCGATACCGCCGTCGCCGCCGCGGGATTGGCCGGCAAACACACGCTCAAATTCTTCAACGCCGGTACGGCCGTGGAGTTCAAGGCCGACCAATCGCCAGTCACGCAAGCCGACCGTGAAGCCGAGCTAATCGTCCGCGATCACCTGCTGGCCGCGTTCCCTACGCATAGCGTGCTCGGCGAAGAACACGGCACCGTTGAAGGCGATCCCGATTACCAATGGGTGATCGACCCAATCGACGGCACCAAGAGCTTCATCCACGGCGTGCCGCTTTATTCCACGCTCGTAGGCCTGCAGATTAAGGGGAAACCCGCAGTCGGCGTGATCTACCTTCCGGCGACCGACGACATTGTCTTCGCGGCCACGGGTATGGGCGCGTTTCACAATGACGCGCCAACCAAGGTGTCGACGGTGGACGACATCTCCGACGCCCTGATCTGCACCAGTGGTCTGGTGCCCGCGCTCAAGCGCCCGGCGCTCATCGAGCTGGCCCGGCGCTGCCGCATCAGCCGCACGTGGGGCGACGGCTACGGCTACTACCTCGTCGCCACCGGCCGTGCGGAAATCATGGTCGATCCGAAGATGAATCCGTGGGACTGCGCCGCGATCATCCCCGTCATCCAGGAAGCCGGCGGCTGGTGCAGCGCGTGGTCCGGCCACATCACCATCAATGGCGGCGACCTGTTTGCCAGCAACGGCAAACTGGCCGGTCAGGTGCGGCATATTCTGGAGCGGTAGATCTGACGAGACCGTTCAGGCGGCAAGTTCACCCGGGGCGCTGACGAGCGCGCTCTCGGCGCGAATTCGGCCGCCGCGCTTGGCACGATAGAGCGCCTGATCCGCGATGCTCAGAAGCCCGTCCGGCATCTTGATCGCGAGGCGATCGACGCCCACGGCCGTTGCAGCACCGATGCTGACAGTCACGACGCCGCCTCCCTCGGTATTGCCACTGTGCGGGATCTGCAGCGCCTGGACGGCCTGCCGAGCCAACTCGGCCACTGCGGCTGCACCGGCAGCGTCGGTGCCGCTCAGGATCAGCGCCAGTTCTTCCCCGCCGTAACGGACGGCCAGGTCGCCGGGTCGATGAATGACGGACCGTACGGCGCCGGCGACCGCGCGCAGGCAGTCGTCGCCGACCTGATGGCCGTAGGTGTCATTGAATTTCTTGAAGTGGTCGACGTCCAGCAGCAACACCGACATCGTGGACCGTTCGCGCAGCGTCCGACGCCATTCGCAGTCAAAGGCTTCATCAAAGGCGCGTCGGTTTGCCAAGCCCGTCAGCCCGTCGGTGACGGCCTGAGCGGCAAGCTGTTGCTGCAATTGATAGCGCGCGGTGGCATCGCGGAAGCTGACGACCGAATCGTAAATGCCCGTGACCGGGTCCAGCAGTGGCCGGCCCGTCGCTTCCACCCACATCATGGTTCCGTCTTTGCGACGGAAGCGCAGCGTCACTTGGCCGGCCTCGCCTTGCACGCGTTCGCGTTCCTTCGCGGCGGCGATCAGGGCGAGGTCTTCCCGGGGCGTGAATTCGTGAAAATAGCGCCCGATCAATTCGCCCGTCGGCCAGCCGAACACGCGCTGGGCCGATGGCGAGGCGTATTTGATGAGCAGGTCGGGCCCGATACGGCAGAGCACGTCACTGTTGTTCTCGGCCAATACCCGATAGAGGTTTTCGTCCGGTGACGATGGCGGCGGGCCGACCGGCGCGGGCCGACGCAACAGCCGCATAAGTTTGTTGAACACGCACGCCTCCAGCACCGCTGCGCTCGACCGGGCGCGGCGACAATGACCCCAAATGAGTATCGGCGGGTTGCGATGGCGACTGACGAATGATCGCATTGCCGGCCACGTCCGCTAATCCTCAGTGCGGCGGCTCGTCCGGCCAGATCACCATCGACGGCGGCGACTTGTTAGCCAGCAACGGCAA
Source organism: Phycisphaerales bacterium (assembly GCA_028288875.1). GTDB lineage: Bacteria > Planctomycetota > Phycisphaerae > Tepidisphaerales > Tepidisphaeraceae > RYN-431. The sequence continues at coordinate 6,282 of JAQGHK010000368.1, forward strand.
ACTGCCCGGGCAGGTGCGGCATATTCTGGAGCGGTGAACAAAACAATGTGCGCCCACAATCGCATCTTGTCGCCGTCGGGGTAAACTCATCGAGCTTCCGGGAGGCAGGATGAGCGCATATCGATATTCGATGCTAGCAGTGGTCCAGTTTGTTGCGCTGTTGGGAACGGCGAATGCTGCTCCGCCAATAACCGAGCCGGCCACGATGCCGACGACGGCCGCCGCCGCGCCGGCCATGCCGGCGTTTCTCTCGGGCATCGTTACCTTGGCCGACGGTACAACCCCGGTCGAGAAGGCGAATGTTTTTGCGCGGCCGGTTGGCGATGCGACCGGATCGGGCGGCTGGTTAGCTCAAACGGATAAAAGCGGCGCCTTCGTCTTGGGAAAGCCTTTACAACCCGGCACATTCGTTATTTCTGTTTCGGAGCAATCCGGCAACACAACGCCGCTTCAGCAACTCGCCGTTGTCGCCGACGCCGGCCCGATCGGCGTACGGCTGCGATTGCCCGCCGCTACCGTGCGCGGCCGAGTGACAAGCCCCACCGGCAAACCATTGGCCCATCTGCTGGTGATGCTGGGCCGGCCGAATGAGAAGATTTTTTACACCACGAACACCGACGACAGCGGCGCATATGCGCTTCCACATGTATTACCCGGTACTTACGGTCTAACCGCGAGTGGCACGCCGACGGGCGATGCTCGGGACATGTTGCTGGGGCGTGTCGACGCGCTCCAGGTCGCTGACGCGGACCTGACGCAGGACATCGCGATGAAAGTCCGGCGGCCGACCACTCGCGGCGCTGGAACCAGTCGACCGGCAACCCCGCGCCCCGTCAGCAAGGTGCCGACGCTTACCGGAACGGTGACACTCGCCGACGGCACAACGCCTATCGTAGATACGGCCGTGTTCGGCCGGATGGATGATTCGGCAAATTCTGACGGACAATGGCTCGGTCACACGAACGGCAAAGGCGCGTTTTCCATCTCGCAACCGATCCGGCCGGGGACGTATCACGTTCAGGTGCTGGAAAACCTACGCTACGTGGCCGTGCAGGACGTGGTGATCACGGCCGGAGCCGCCGCGCCAGCAGTTCAGCTGACGATGCCCGGCGGCGGGGTCACCGGATTCGTCCACGATGACCACGGCCAAGCCGTCGAGAATGCGGAAGTTCAACTGGTCGGAATGCAGAACCTCATCCGCGCTGTCACCAACGACACGGGTGTCTATCACATCGAGCACGTCCCGGCCGGTACTTACCAGGCCTCGGCCATCCGCACTCGAATCAATTCAGGCGGCACCGATATTCGATGGAAGACCGCGGAAGTTCGGATCGCCGCTGGCGAGATCATTCAAAACTTCGGTCCGGCAGACGATGCGCCGGTCGCCCCCTAAACCGGCCCTACCGTGGCACTGGCCCCAAATTACGATCACGGCACAGCTCGCCCGGCGGGTTGAGCGCGTCCACCGCCGCCAATTGCTCGGCCGACAGCTTCACGTTCAGCGCGCCCATGTTGTCCTTCAACTGATCGACCGTCCGTGGCCCGATGATCGGGCAGGTGACGCCGGGGACGTGGAGGGTCCAGGCGATTGAGAACTGGCTGGATGAGCAGCCGGCGGCGTCGGCCAGCTTGTCGACGCCTTCCATCACCGGCCACTGGCTGGCGGGGAAATCGGTCTTGTTCTGCTTTTGATACCAGCTGCCGTCGGGGATCTTTCGGCCGCCGCGGGTATAGGCCCCGGCGAGTCGGCCGCGGCCGAGGGGGGCCCAGCAGATGGTCGCGACATCATACTTCCGGCAGAACGGCAGCACTTCGGCCTCAATCCGGCGGTCAATGATGTTCAGCTGCGGCTGTTCCACGTCGAACCGGGCGGTGCCGAGTTCCTTGGCGACGTAATGCGCCTCGGCCAACTGCCAGCCGGCGAACACGCTGCTGGCCAGGTAGAGGACTTTCCCTTGGCGGATCAAATCGTCGAGGGCCCGCAGGGTTTGGTCGATCGGCGTGTCATTATCGGGCCGGTGGATGTGGTAGATGTCGATCCGCTCGGTTTTGAGGCGCTTCAGGCTCTGTTCCACTTCCCGGACGATGTGCCAGCGGGAATTGCCGGCATCATTGATCTGCGGGCTACGGCGGCCGTGCACTTTAGTGGAGAGCACGATCTGGTCACGCTTGCCGGTATCGGCGAGCCATTGGCCGATGACTTCTTCACTCCGGCCGTCGTTGTAGACGTTGGCGGTATCGATGAAGTTGCCGCCGAGTTCGAGGTAGGCGTCGAGCATGCTGCGGCTTTCGGCCTCATCTGAGCGGCCGCCGAAGTTCATCGTGCCCAGGCAGATCGGCGTGACTTTAACCCCGGTACGGCCAAGAGTTCGGTAGTGCATGGCGGCATTCTAGGGCCCGTTGCGATCGAGCCCTAATCGACGTTGTTCGGAAAAGCCTGATTATGACAATCTGGGGTGTTGCGTTACTCTTCCGGATCGCGTTTGAGGTAGGAATTCGATTTCGCCGCGGAGAATTTAAAATCATGCAACGGACCCCCCTGTTCGGACGAGCCCTTTGGGCCTTCGTCGCCTTATTTATCGTCGGCCTGGCTGCCACGCCCGCCCACGCCAACGACGCCGACCTGGTGATCCCGAATCTGAATAGTGTGACGTATTTCGGCGGCATTGGCGGCGGAACGCTGCTGATGGGCGGCTTCCTCATCGGCGTGCTCGGCCTGATCTTCGGGCTGGTCGGCTTCTCGCATCTGCGCAAGCTTCCGGTTCACAAATCGATGCTCGAAGTGTCGGAACTGATTTACGCCACCTGTAAGACCTACGTCGTCACGCAGGGCAAGTTCATCATCCTGCTCTGGGTGCTGGTGGCCCCGGTCATTGCGATTTACTTCGGCTGGTTCTCGGTCGAAAGCCCGGGCGTCGAACACCACGTCGGCAAGTTCGGCCGCGTGGCGATCATCCTGGCGATGAGCCTGGTCGGCATGGCCGGCTCGTGCGGCGTGGCGTTCTTCGGCATCCGCGTAAACACCTTCGCCAACAGCCGCGCGGCTCACGCGTCGCTCGGTGGCAAGGGCTACCCGATCTACGCCATCCCGCTTCGCGCCGGCATCAGCATCGGCATGGTGCTGATCAGCGTCGAACTGCTGGTTCTCCTGGCGATCCTGCTGTTCATGCCGGCCGACTTGGCCGGGCCGTGCTTCATCGGCTTTGCCATCGGCGAATCGCTGGCGGCCGCCGCCCTGCGCGTGGCCGGCGGTATCTTCACCAAGATCGCCGACATCGGCGCTGATCTGATGAAGATCGTGTTCCACATTAAAGAAGACGACGCCCGCAACCCCGGCGTCATCGCCGATTGCGTAGGTGACAACGCCGGCGACAGCGTCGGCCCCACCGCTGACGGCTTTGAAACCTATGGCGTGACCGCCGTTGCCCTCGTCAGCTTCATCCTGCTGGGCATCAAGGGTCACGACCCGATCATCCAAACGAAACTCCTGGTCTGGATCTTCAGCCTCAGCGGCCTGATGGTGCTGACCAGCGGCCTGGCTTACATCGTCAACGAAGCCATCGCCAAGAGCCTGTACGGCAAGAAGCGCATCTTCGACTTTGAAAAACCGCTCACCAGCCTGGTGCTGATGGCGTCGGCCTTCGCGCTCGTCACCACTTTCATCGTCTCTTACCTGATGCTCCACGATCTGAACGGCAACCCCACGCTCTGGTGGAAGCTGGCTTCGATCGTCGGCTGCGGCACGGCGGCTGCGGCGGTGATTCCGGAAGTCATCAAGGTCTTCACCAGCACGCACAGTCGGCACGTGAAGGAAATCGTGACGGCCAGCCGTGAAGGCGGCGCGGGCCTGAATGTGCTGAGCGGCCTTTCGGCCGGCAACTTCTCCGCGTTCTGGGTCGGTGGCGTGGTCATCATGGGATTGATGGCGATCGCGTATTATTTCAGCGGCATCGGGGGCCTGCAGCTTACCCCGGGTGAGCTGGTTAACGGTGTCGACACCAGCCTCGGCAGCATCATGCTGGCCCCGGGCGTGTTCGCCTTCGGGTTGGTCGCCTTCGGCTTCCTCAGCGTCGGCCCGGTGACCATCGCCGTCGACAGCTACGGCCCGGTGACCGACAACGCCCAGTCCGTTTACGAACTCTCCCTCATCGAAACCCAGCCCGGCATCGTCGAAGACATGCAGAAGAACTTCGGCATGACCCCGGATTTTGCCCACGCCAAAGACCTGCTGGAAGCCAACGACGGCGCCGGCAACACCTTTAAAGCCACCGCGAAGCCCGTGCTGATCGGCACCGCCGTCGTCGGGGCGACCTGCATGATCTTCAGCATCATCATGGTGCTGACCAAGGGCCTGACCGATGAAGTGGCCATCCGCCACCTGTCGCTGCTGCACCCGCCGTTCTTCCTCGGCATCATCGGCGGCGGCGCGGTCATCTACTGGTTCAGCGGTGCGAGCTGTCAGGCCGTCATCACTGGCGCGTATCGCGCCGTCGAATACATCAAGCACAATCTGCACCTCGAGCCCGGCAGCACCAAAGCCAGCGAGGCCGACAGCAAGAAGGTCGTCGCCATCTGCACCAAGTACGCGCAGGCCGGCATGCTGAACATCTTCGTCACCGTGCTGTTCATCACCCTGGCCGCGGCGTTCGTCGAAGAATACTTCTTCATCGGGTTCCTCATCGGCCTGGCAATCATCGGCCTGTTCCAGGCCATCTTCATGGCCAACGCCGGCGGCGCTTGGGACAACGCGAAGAAAGTCGTCGAAGTGGAGCTGAAGCAAAAAGGCACCGAACTGCACGACGCCTGCGTGGTCGGCGACATCGTCGGCGACCCGTTCAAGGACACCAGCAGCGTGGCGTTAAACCCCATCATCAAATTCAGCACCCTGTTCGGCCTGCTGGCCGTCGAGCTGGCAATCACCCTCACGCCCGGCCTGCGTGAAGGCCTCGCCGTGGTCTGCCTGCTGATCGCCCTGACGTTCGTGTACCGCTCGTTCTACGGCATGCGAATCGGCAAGACCAACGCGGCGTAAGGCGAATTTAGAACCACGGAGAACACAGACGGCACGGAGAAGAAATTCTCCGTGCCCTCTGTCTATTGATGGCCTATCTCACTGCGGTTGCGGCCTGCGATGCCGCAGGAGGCGAGCCAGACTCCGGTCCCTCTCCCGGTATTGCCGGGAGAGGTTAGGTGAGGGCCGCAACCGGCACCTTCCGAGCGTCAGGCACAAAGAAACGCCGCAAAGATTTCCGAACGTCGACACCGTTCACTTCGTGCAACGTTCTTCGTCGCCGGCCCTCACCCTAACCCTCTCCCGGCCATACCGGGAGAGGGGAACAGATGCCCCTCTAAGCACTATTTCCCGATCGCCCACTTCACGCTGCGGCGAAGAATTTCCTGCCACGCCGGATTGCTCACGCCCGCGATCGCATGCCCGTGGGCCAAATGCACCGTGCGGCCGTCGCCTTCATTCTTCACGTACACCAACGGCTGTCGCCCGCCTTTCATCGCGGCGTCGGCCAGCGTGCGGTATTCGACGAACGGCTTGAGCTCGTGAATCTCGTCGTCGATTTCAAAATCGGCAAGGCCCTTCGTGATGGGGTGATCGGCGTCGACGATGTGGGCCGTGTGCTTTTCGATCACGCCGCTCTGGATGCGACTGCCGACGAGTGGGCCGAGCACATCGCTGGCAACATTGGTGTTGGCGGCGGTGTGCATCGTCACCAGGCCATGGCCGCGACGGACGAAGGCCGCGAGTTGGTGGATCGCGTCGTCGCCGAAGAACTCGCCATCGGTGAAGAGCACGACGGCGTCGACGCCCGCCAGATCATTCTCCGCCAGCGCGGCCGCGCCGACGCGCACGCCGTAGCCGTCCTTCTCCAGCACGTCGGCGAGGATCTGCGTGGTCTGCGGATAGTTGTGATAGGCGATCTGGCCGCCAAGGATGAGGAGGACGGTGTACATGGGCTTGAGTGTAAGACAAGTAAATCTGAAAGCCGAAACCAGAAGTCGTAATTAAATCTGCAACCGAAATCGGGAAGAGGATCTAACCACGGAGGAGACGGAGAGCACGGAGATTAAGAAGAAGACAAAAGAAGAACGCTGCATTCTTTTCTCCGTGTCCTCCCTGCCCTCCGTGGTTCCACCTCATTCGGGATTCTAGTTTTGGACTTCGGGCTTCCCGCGCAGCGGGCCTTAGTGTCGGAAGTGCCGCCGGCCCGTGAAGATCAGGGCCGCGCCGCGGGCGTTGCAGAGCTCGATCGTCTCATTGTCACGCACGCTGCCGCCCGGCTGCACGATGGCCGTCACGCCGGCGTCGAGCAGGATCTGCGGGCCGTCAGGAAACGGGAAGAATGCGTCGCTGGCCGCCACGCCGCCTTTGGCCCGCTCGCCGGCCTTTTCGACTGCGATGCGGCACGCCCCGACGCGATCCACCTGCCCGCCGCCGATGCCAACGGTGGCCGAGGCTTTCGCGATGACGATGGCGTTGGACTTCACGTGCTTGCAGGCGAGCCACGCGACTCTCAAGTCGGCCAGGTCGGCGTCACTCGGCTTGCGGCTGCCGACGATTTTCCACTCGGCATCAATAATGCCGACGTGATCCGTCCACTGCGTCAACTGGCCACCGACGATGCTGCGGACGTGGCCGAAGCCGGCGTCACCGCCATCGCGGTGTTGCCGTCGAATGGCGTCATCGGCAAACATCGGGCCGACTTCCAGCAGCCGCACGTTTTTCCAACGGGCCTTGAGCAGTTCGAGCGCATCCGCCTCGAACGACGGCGCGACAATAACTTCCAGGAACTTCTGCCCGGCGGTCAGCGTTTCGGCGGCGGCTTTATCCATCGCCACGTTGACGGCCACGATGCCGCCGAACGCGGCGACCGGATCCGACGCATACGCGCGTTCGACGGCCGCTCCAATCGTCTCGCCCGCCCCAACGCCGCACGGCGTCGCGTGCTTCACGATGCAGGCGGCCGGCAAATCAAATTCCTTCACGCACGCCAGCGCCGCGTCGGCATCCAGCACGTTGATGTACGACAACTCTTTGCCGTGGTGCTGCGTGGCGTGCGCGATGCTTGCCGTGCCGGGCTTGGCCGCCGACGGCGTGAGGCGGGCCTTCTGGTGCGGATTTTCGCCGTAGCGAAGATCCACCGCCTTGGCCGCGCCTTCGATGGATTGGCTGAGGTATGCCGCGATCGCGCCGTCGTAGGCATTCGTCTGTGCGAACGCCTGCTGAGCCAGCTTCGTGCGGTGCTTCAGGCAGGTGCTGCCGGCGTGCTTGCGCAAGTCGCCGAGCACTTTTTCATACTGCCCGACCGACGTCACGACGGCCACAGCCGCGTGGTTTTTCGCCGCCGACCGCACCATACTCGGGCCGCCGATGTCGATGTTTTCGATTGCCTCTTCGAAGCTCACGCCGGGCTTAGCGACGGTCTGTTCGAAGGGGTAGAGGTTGATGATGACCAGGTCGATCGGCTCGATGCCGTGCGCCTTGGCGGCGGCCATGTGCTCTGGATTATCG
>JAQGHK010000376.1 GCA_028288875.1 Phycisphaerales bacterium
CGAACCAGTCCGTCGTGGCCCCTGGCTTCAACGCGCCGGAAGTGCTGTCGCGCGCCGTCACGCAGTACGACCTGAACGCCCCGCGACTGTTCGACTGGAATGTGCCGATCACGGCAACCGACTTCCTGCGCCGCCTGTACGTGATCGCAATGATACTCTGCGGCGTCGGTGCGGCCATTCAATCCAAGCGGCGCGACACGCGGCTGCTGGTCGCCCTGGTCGCCCCCTGGTTGGCGGCCTTCATGCTGCTGACCCAGATGCACGGCCGCTACAGCATCTGGGCCGCCGGCTTCGCCGCACTGCTCGCCGGCGAAAGCGTCGGCCTGGCGCTGCTGGGTCTGCTGATCAGCACGGTCGGGATGCTGGGGATCGTGGAGAACCAGTACCTGTTCATTCCCGACTACGCACCGAACGCGCTATCGCAACTCCGCCGGCTCGATCCGCACCTGGGCTGGGTGTATCTGGTGGTGCTGGCGATCTTCATGTACGTCGCGCTCGCACCAAGACGCCGAAGATCACAGGTGTAGCCCTTAAGCATCCTTCCGGCTACACGCGGCGAGACCTAGAGCAGGCCGCCCCTTCCCGAGCGGGGTCCGCGTGCTCCCTCTCCCGGTATGGCCGGGAGAGGGGATCGAAGGGCGTTGCGCCCAAGCAAACTCTGCCCTAGCGTTTCACAGTCTTGGTCGGCGCGGGGCGCTGCGGGAGGCTCTGCCCGAAGTTGTTCTGCAGCGCGAGGAAGTCGTTGAAGTCGGCCTTTCCGTCGTAATCAAAATCGCCACCGGCGAAGCCCGCGTTGGCGGAATTGAAATTATTCTGCAGCCGCAGGAAGTCATTGAAATCCACCCGGCCATCCAGATTGGCATCACCGGCGAGTGCGTATTTCACGAGAACACTCGTAGCGTCGATCGTTTCGCCATCGAACGTGGCCGCGGAGCCGTAGGTGGTGAGATAGTCGGTGCCGTCGGTGTAACCGAGCGTGAAGGCGGCGTTCGCCGCGGCCGACGCGCTGCGGATGCCGGCCATGGTCCAGGCGCCGCCGGCGCGGGCGGAGGCGATAAAACTCCGTACCTCGGCCGTCGGCGGCGTGCCGGTGTAGTCGATGATCAAATCGTTGTCGTTCAGATTCAGGCCCGCGCTGGCCGATTGCGATAGGGCCGTCACGCGCAGCACCTTTCCGCCGCCGGCCGCCATCGTGAACGTGCCGGCAACGCCCAGCGCGCCCAGATGCTGCGTGGTGTTTGCCACGATGGCAGCGCCGCTATTGACGATGATCGACAACCCGGGATTGGTCGCGCCCGCGTCCGACAGCAGCGTGGCCGTGCCGCCGCTGATGATGAGCGTGTTGCCCGAGAGCGTGTAGCTCGCGCCGCCGCCCAGCGACAGCCACGCCGGCGGGGCTGTCGGCTGGCTGAGGACGGTGAGGCTATCCACATTCGCGCCGCCGACGCTGGCGCTGGCAGTCGCCTTGATCGTGTTCGCGCCGGTGACCAAGTTCGCGGCGATCGTGACGGTCGTCCATGTCGTCCATGACCCCGTCGGCACGCAGGCCACCGTGCCGATGACTGTGCCGTTTACCGTGATCGAAAGTGGCCGATCGGTCGTACCGCCGTTGGCGTAGCGGAAGCTGAGCGTGACCGGCCCCGCGCCGTTGCGCGTGAGCGACCACTGGGCCGAGGAATTGATCCCGCCGAAATCGGCGTAGCCGGTGCCGGTGTAGCCCGCGTTGCCACTGGCCTTGGCGGTGCCGCCGGCGAAGGTGGCGGTTTCACCTTCGAGCAGCGTGCTGGCCGGATCGGTCGCCGTCGTCGTGGGCACGGGGGCGACGAGGACGGTCCCGTAGTAATCGCTAGAGCCGCCGTCCTTGTCCGCGACGCGGCCGTGCACCGTATACGTGCCGGGCGTGGCGTAGGTGAGGGCGGCCGAGAAGTTGCTGCTGCCGGACACGTCGCCGGTATCAGCGAAATCGCCGTCGTTGTTGAAATCGAACGAGTAGAGCGGTGCCGCCTGATCAGTGGGCGAGGGATCAATGAAGCTGCGGAAGGTCGCCGTCGTTGCCGTGCCGAGCGTCACCGGCCCGCCGGTAAATAGCCGAGCGGTCGGCGCGACGTTGGTGATCGAAATGATCGATTTGGTAACAAACGATACCAGCCCATTCGCATCCGTCACGCGCAGACCGACCACGCGCGTGGCCGGCCCGTCGATCTGGCCGGCGTCGAAGGTCGGCGACGTGCCCGTGGCATCCACTTCGAATGATGCGCCCGTGTAATTTAAGTCCCACTCGTACGTGGTGATCGTGCCGAACGGTTCGGACGAGCCGCTGCCGTCCAACGTGATGGCCGACCCTTCGGCCACGGTGCTCGGCCCGCCGATGACGGCCGTGCCCGCGAGGCTGGTGACGCCGAACGCAGTGGCGGCGGCGGCGGTCGCCCCTTCGGTCACCGTCACCGTCGCGGTCGCCCCCGGCGTGGTCGTGCGGCGACCACCGACCGGTGTCTGCAGCCGCACGGCGTAGGTGCCCGTGTTCACGCCGGCGAACGTGTAGCCGGCCGAAGTCGACACGGCCGTCGGTTCGCCCGCGTCAGGCTGGGCATTTCCATTGAGATCGAGATAGACGGTTTCCCCGGCCAGCGGATTCTCGCTGAGCTGGCGGATGCCATCGGCGTTGGCGTCGTCGAACACCACGCCGCTGATGCTGCCGGTCGTCGCCAGGCTCAGGCGGTACGGTTCGACACCGAGCTGCGGTGTAAACATCGGGAAATACAGGTTGGTCCCCGTTGCTGCCGCGGCATAGCGGCCCAAGCTGAAAAATCCCGACAGCGTGCCGCCGACCAGTGCGGGATCGACTCGGGGCGCGAGCACGAGCAGCTTGGCGTAATTGTTCAGCGACGCGTCCCCGCGCCACAGTTCAAACCTGGCCCGATTCCCGGCAATGCCCAGGGCGTAAATGTTGTTGCCGGCGGCGATCAGTCGCGTCGGGCTGAACGCCGCGTCGCCCGTGCCGGCGGATGTCAGGGCCGTTTCGGTCGTCCCGTCGACGCGATAGATCGACGTCGCCGCTGCCCCTGCCGGTGTGGCGACGAAATACACCCGGCCGAGCGATTCCACGAAGGACGACGGGTAGGTGGCCGAGCCGAGCGACAGCGTGCCGGCGGCCGTGCCGTCGGTCCGCCAGGCGACCGGGTCGCCGCCGCTGGGGCTGGCGCCGAAGTACAGCGCGCCGCCGGACGGCAATGTCGTGCCCGGCGTGGCCGAGTATGAATCAATATTGCTCGAGCCGGTGCCCGGCGTCAGGTCGGCCACCATCATCGTGCCGGCGGCCGTCCCGTCGCTCTTCCAGAGCTCCGTTCCGGCCGCGTCCGAGTACGCCGAGAAGTAAATCGTGCTGCCGATCGCGCCGATCGGCACGGGCTCGTTGTCGGCGAACGTTCCCGTCGCGATATCAGTGACGGCGATGGGTTTCGAGCTGGCGGCAATGTCGATCCGGTACAGCCGCTGAACGACATTGTGAGAGCCGTTCGGGGCGTCGGCTGGCACAGCGCCGAAGTACCAGCCGTTGCCCGCGCGGACGATTCTTGTCGGCGTCACGAGATACTGGCCGCCGATCAGCACTGAGCTGCCGCCGCTGACCGCCGGGTCGTAATAGCGCAACTGCGACTGGGCGAGCGCGCCATTGCTGGCCGTGTAGAACACCTGCGTGCCGACCGCGGTCAGGTTCGTAAAGCTGGTTCCGGCCACCGTGTTCTGAACCACCA
>JAQGHK010000383.1 GCA_028288875.1 Phycisphaerales bacterium
GGCATCAGACCTTCTCCTGCACGGTGCTGCCGAACAGGCCGCTGGGCTTGATCATCAGCACAAGGATGAGAAGGACGAACACCGCGACGACCGTGTAGGCCGACGCGGTGGGGAAGATGTAGCTGGCGTACAGGCCGCCGAATTGCTCGATGAATGCGATGAGGAATCCGCCGACGACCGCGCCACGCACGTTGCCGATGCCGCCGACGACTGCGGCTACAAATGCTTTCAGGCCTAGCAGCACCCAGGTGTAATGTGCGGCTTGATTGAGCTGGCCATACTTCTGGCCGTACAGAAAGCCGGCGGCGGCGGCGAGGATCGCGCCGAGGACGAAGGTGAAGCTGATCACGCGATCAATCGGGATGCCCATTAGCGCGGCGTAATCCGTATTGAAGCTGACGGCCCGCATCGCGGTGCCGAGGCGGGTGTGGAAGATCAGCACTTCCATGGCGCCCATCAAGGCGAAGGCGCAAGCGACGATCACGACGTCTACGAGTTGGATTTGCCAGGGTTTGGTGATTTTGCGATCGGTGCCGTCGGGCAGGCGCAGGGTGCTGGTGAAGTCTTTCTGGAACAGCACGTTGCCGGGCTTTTGCGTGACGGTCGGCAGCAGCGTGGGCGTGAGGGCGGGTTGAGTGCCGAAGGGAAGTTTGAGGGCGGTGCTGACGGTGGCGAGGGTGAAGGTGGCGTCGCGGGTGGTGGATTTGCCGACGGCGTCGGCGACGGCGATCGGCTTGCCGGCGGGGTAATCGCCGGGCTCGGCCGTCACCACGCGGCGGACGGTCGGTGTTGGCGCCCCACTCGTTATGGGTGGATGCAGTTCCAGCACGTAATGGCTGGCCGGCTTTACCGTGATCGGTTGATCGAGAAGCAGCGTCTTCGGATCGGTGCCGCGGGCGGTGATCTTGCCGCTGGCGACGGTCGTCGTGTCCGGGATGATCGTCCACTGCAACTGCCCGGCGTTCTGCAGGAGCAGCGATACGCCCATCGCGGTGATCAGCGTGTTCAGCCGCGGCGCTTTGCGCAGCGGGCGGTAGGCCAATCGTTCGATGAGGAAGCCGGCAATACCGCAGACCAACATCGCCGCCACCAGCACCATCGCGCCGGCCCACCACGGCGGCGCGTCGAGGCTCACACCAAGCCGAGGCAACAGGAAGGCGGAGATCGTCAGGCTGCTCCACGCGCCGAGCACGACGACGTCGCTGTGCGCGAAGTTGATCAGCCGGAGGATGCCGTACACCATCGTGTAGCCGAGCGCGATCAGCGCGTAGAGGCTACCCAAGGTCAGGACCACCGTGAGCGTCTGCAGAAAGTCGGCCATGGATCAGAAGGCAGCGGGCAGTAGACAGAGGGCAGAAAGGCGAGGCGTATTCTGCCCTCTGCCTACTACCCTCGGTCTACTGCTTACGGTTTCACCGGCGCCACAAAATGCGGCTGGCCGTCTTTGAGTTCGAGGATGACGGCGTTCTTCACGGCGTTGCGGTTGGCGTCGATCGTGATGCTGCCGGTCGCCCCGGGGAAGTCCTTAGTCGCGGCGATTGCGGCGGCCAAGTCTTTGCCGCCTTTGCCGCCGGAGCGCTTCAGGGCGTCGAACAGCAGTTTGCCGGAGTCATAGCCGAGGGCGGCCAGGGCGTCGGGCGTGGGGCCGTATTCGTCCTTGTACTTGGCGACGAACGCCTGGAGGGCGGGGCTGGGGTCGTCGGGGCTGGCGTGATTGGCGTAGAAGCTGCCTTCGATGCTCTTGCCGCCGATTTCCGTCAGCTTGGCCGAGTCCCAGCCGTCGCCGCCGAGCAGCGGGGCGGTGATGCCCAGCTTGCGGGCCTGGATGGCGATGTTCGCCACGTCGGTGTAGTAGCCGGGGACGAAGATGACGTCGGGGCTGGTGCCGCGGATGGCGGTGAGCGTGGCGGTGTAGTCGGCCTCCCCGGTGTTGTACTGCTGCTGGCTGACGACCGTGCCGCCCATGGCCTTGAAGTTCTTGACGAACTCCTCAGCGAGGCCGACGGAATAGGCCTGACCTTGATCGAGCAGCACGGCGGCGGTCTTAAAGCCCTTGGTGTCGCGCGCAAACTTCGCGCAGACAAGGCCTTGGAAGGCGTCGATGTAGCAGGTGCGGAAGATCATGTCGCCTTGCTGGGTGACCTTCTCATTGGTCGAGCTGGGCGAGATCATCGGGATGCTGGCGGCCTGGCAGATTGGCGCGCCCGCCAGAGACAGCGTGCTGGCGACCTCGCCGATGACGGCGGTCACCTTATCTTTGGTGCACAGCCGGGTGACAACGGTGGCGGCCTCTTTCGGATCGCCCTTGGTGTCGTATTCGACGAGCTGAACCTTCCGGCCGTTGACGCCGCCGGCTTCATTCACTTCGGCGATGGCGATTTTCAGACCATTCGACGTCGATTGGCCGAACGTGGCCTGGGCGCCGGTGAGGGACCCATAATGACCGATCAGAAGCGGATCTTCGGCCCGCGACACCGTCGTAAACGGGGCCGAAAGCAGGCCCGCCGTGCCTACGAGGGCAAGCAGAAATCGACGCATGGGTATGTCTCCGACGTTGATGGGTGCGGCTGGTCCGCGGCACTGTACCGGGCGCGTCCGGCCGGGGCAATCCGGCCCGCTCGGCCGCACGTCCGGCAATATTGCCGCAACCCCTCATTTGTGGGGATTGCTGGCCCGTCGCTGAGCCTTAAGATCATCGGGGTTGGGCCGGGCGCCAGGGGGGCGTTCGGCCCTTCTTATTTCACCGTCGGTGGCTCCTTTCTTTGAGGCCTTCCTCCCGGTCGGCAGTTCAATTCGGAGCACTTCGAACCGCTGGCTCCGCTATTGTTTCCGCGTGCTATTCAGGTGCCTTTCATGCCCGATAACGCGGGTATGAAGATTTATTTACCCTGCGCTGGTTTTCCCTAAGGAATCTGCCGAAGACATCGGCGTGCAACCGGTACAAACCGATCGAAACGAAACATCCGCCGCCTTCGACGCGATCGCAGAGCTCATTGAGAACGTGGCCTCCGCCGTTCTTGCCGCAGACGCGAATGATCTGACCGCGCTGGCGACGGCGCATTCATGCTTCCAGCAGATCGCCAATACGGCCGCCGCGGGCCTCGATTCCGTCCAGCGCCCCCGTTTTGAGCAGCCTGCGGCTGAAGCGGGAAAGCTGGTTGAGCGACTGATCCTCGGCGAAATGGCCGAACCCGAAGCTGGCCTTCGGTCGGTGACTGAAGTCACGCGGCAGCTGCAGCAGATGGTCCGCGACGTGTCCGCCGCCATCGCACCGACCGTCCTCACGCCCTTGGTCGCTGGCGAGGCCGGCGGGGTCGCCACGAAATCGTTGCAGGCAAACAGCCTAGAAGAAGCTAAAGCGGCCATCACCGCGGACGACGCGCCGCTGGCCTTGGAATTCATCAGCGAGGCAAACGCCCATATCGAAGCCGCCGAAGTCAGCCTGCTGAAGCTGGAAGAAGCCCCCGGCGACCCCGAGGCCGTCAATGCCATCTTCCGCAGCTTCCACACCGTCAAAGGCGTGGCGGGCTTCCTGAATCTCAAGCAGATCGGCGGCTTGGCCCATGCGGCCGAGAACCTGCTGGACCTGGCGCGTAAGGGCAAGCTGGAAATCGCCGGCGGCATTGTGGACCTGGTTTTGGAATCGATCGATCGGTTGAAGGGGCTGCTGACGCTCCTGGATACGGCGGTCAAAACCCAGCAGCCGATCGGCGCCGAACCGCGTCTGCCGGACCTGATTCACCGCCTGCACGCCGCCGCCGAGGGCAAATTGATCGCCGCCGCCCCGGCTGCGGCATCACCCGCAGGCGTTGCTGGCGAACCGACCAAATCTGCCGCCGCCCCGGGTGCCGGTGGAAAGGCGGGGGAAACCAGCCACGGCGACGGCGCGATCAAGGTTTCCACCGAACGCCTCGACAGTCTCATCAATATGGTTGGCGAACTGGTTATCTCTCAATCGATGGTGAGCCAGGACGTGACGGCCGTCGCCGCGGGCGACCACCGCGTGCTGCGGAACCTCGCCCATCTCGGCAAGATCACCCGCGAACTGCAAGACCTGGCCATGTCGATGCGGATGGTGCCGATCCAAGGCGTCTTCCAGAAGATGGCCCGCGTGGTGCGCGATATCGGCCGCAAGGCGGGGAAGGAAGTGGATTTCGTCGTCGTCGGCGGTGAGACCGAACTAGATCGCAACGTCGTCGAAGCGATCGGCGACCCGCTCGTGCACATGGTGCGCAATTCCGTGGATCACGGCATCGAAACGCCAGCCCAGCGCCTCGCCGCCGGGAAAACGCCCGCCGGCCGGTTGGAACTTCGCGCCCGCCATCAGGCCGGGCAGATCATCATCGAAATCGCCGACCACGGCCGCGGGCTCAATACTGAACGCATCCTGAAAAAGGCTATTGAGTCCGGCCTGGTGAAGTCGACCGACCCACTCACCGAGCAGCAGATCTTCCAACTGATCTTCGCCGCCGGGTTATCGACCGCCGAGAAGATCACCGACATCTCCGGCCGGGGTGTAGGGATGGACGTGGTGCGCAAAAACGTCGAAGCCCTGCGCGGCCGGATCGATATTCAGTCGGCCGCGGGGAAGGGCACCACCTTCTCGATCAATCTGCCGCTGACGCTGGCCGTGATCGATGGCATGGTCGTCCGCGTCGGATCGGAACGATACATCGTTCCGATCACCAGCATCGAACAAAGTATTCGCCCGCTGCCCGAGCAACTGTCGACCGTGCAAGGCCGCGGCGAGCTGTGCTCGGTGCGCAATCGCCTGCTGCCGCTGCTGCGGCTGCACAAGGTGTTTAACGTCAAGCCGCGCACCGAGAATCCGGCCGAATCGCTGGTCGTCATCGTTCAGGACAACCAGCGGCGCTGCTGCCTGCTGGTCGATGAACTGCTCGGCCAGCAGCAGGTCGTGATTAAGTCGCTGGGCGATTCCATCGGCGCCGTCAAAGGCGTCTCCGGTGGGGCCATCCTCGGCGACGGCAGTGTCAGTGTCATTCTGGATGTTCCAAGCCTGATGGACCTCGCTTGAGTGAACGACGGATGATTGATTCCGATTTTACGGATTGTTTCCTTGAAGGAGTTTGACCATGAGTACAACCAAAAATGACGGTGCAACGTCGATGAGTGTTGGCGCTAAGGGCGGCAAATACCTGACGTTCGTCCTGGGGCGCGAAGAGTATGGGCTTGAGATTCTGAAGGTTCGCGAAATCTTCGGGGTCATGGAGATCACCGCCGTGCCGCGGATGCCGCCGCACGTGCGCGGCGTGATCAATCTGCGCGGGCAGGTAATCGCGGTCGTCGACCTGCGTGCGAAGTTCGCCATGGCAGCAGCCGCGCAGACCGAGCAGACCTGCATCATCGTTGTGGAGATCCTCCGCGACGGTCGCAAGTTCAACACGGGCATCATTGTCGACAAGGTGTCGGAAGTGCTCAGCATTCCGTCAGAGAGCATCGAAGACGCGCCGAGCTTCGGCGAAGCGGTGAAAACCGACTTCATCCTCGGCATGGGCAAGATCGGCCACAGCGTGAAGATCCTGCTCGACATCGACAAGGTGCTGTCGACGAATGAGGCGATTGCACTCGAAGCGGTCACACGTGAGGCCGCTTGAGATCGCATTCGTATATCGCAATCAAGAATCACATTGTTTCGGGATCGTTGGGAATTAAATCATGAACATGACTATTGGAAAACGGATCACAGCGGGCTTTGTAACAGTGGTTGTTTTAACGGGTGCGCTGGGCGCTTTCTCGTACAGCAAGTTTCGTACGGTTGCATCGGAAACAGCGACCGTCTCGGACGACGCACTTCCGGGATTGAAACAGATCCTGTTGATCTCGGCTGATCAGCGGCAGAACGTCGCGAATCTGATGATGCACATTCAGGCGACGACGCCAGCAGAGATGAGCCAGGTCGAGGATTCGATGAAGGCCGTCTCAGAAAAGCTGAATGCTGCATACGCCGCGTATGAAGTGACCATAGACGATGACGTCGATCGCAAGCTCTTCAATGAAGTTAAACAAGCTCGCGTTGCATACACGACGGGACGCTCGAAAGTGATGGAGCTAAGCCGCCAGAATAAGAAGGCTGAAGCACTCGCGTTATTTCAGTCTGATGTAATGCCGTTGATTAAGAATTTCGATGACGCAGTACAGAGGGACGTGGATCTGAATTCGAAGACGGCGGACGAGGCGACTGCCTCGCTGAAGTCCGCGGTCAGCAGTGGCATCATGGGCCTGTGGATTGGCGTCGGTGCGGCGATTCTGGTTGGTATCACCTTGGCCGTGATCATCATCCGCAGCGTGTCCGCTGCTTTGGGCCGCATGGCCGATTCACTGGGCGACGGCTCGAACCAGGTCGCCGCGGCGGCTAGCCAGGTTTCCAGCTCCAGCCAGATGCTGGCCCAGGGCGCCAGCGAGCAGGCGGCCAGCCTGGAAGAGACCAGCAGCGCGCTCGAAGAGATGAGCTCGATGACCAAGAAGAACGCCGAGAGCGCCCACCAGGCCAACACGCTGTCGAGCGACGCCAAGACGTCGGCCGACAAGGGCAACCTGGCGATGCAGAAGATGACGACCGCCATCAATGACATTCAGAAGAGTGCCACGGAAACGGCCAAGATCGTGAAAGTGATCGACGAGATCGCGTTCCAGACGAACCTGCTGGCGCTCAACGCCGCGGTGGAAGCGGCCCGTGCGGGCGAGGCCGGCAAGGGCTTTGCCGTCGTCGCTGAAGAAGTGCGCAACCTCGCGATGCGCTCCGCCGAAGCGGCCAAGAACACCTCGGCGATGATCGAGGAATCAGTCCAGAACAGCCGCAACGGCGTGGCCATTGCCAACGAAGTCGGCAAGGTGCTTGAAGAGATCACGGTCTCGTCCGGCAAGGTCAGCGCGCTGATCGGCGAGATCGCCGCCGCCAGCCAGGAACAGAGCCAGGGCATCGGCCAGGTGAATACGGCCGTCAGCCAGATGGACAAGGTCACCCAGAGCAACGCCGCCGCTGCCGAAGAATCGGCCAGCGCCAGCGAAGAGCTCGCCGCCCAGGCCACGCAGATGTCCGGCGTGGTGAACGACCTGATGCTGCTCGTCGGCCGTCAGATGCAAAACACCGTCAAGGCCAAGCCGGCATCCAAGCCGCGCGTGCTGGCACCGAGCCGGTCCGGCGTCCAGACGGCAAAGGCGAAGGCCCGCGCCGAATTCCCGCTCGAAGAGGATGCGGACAAGAACGATGACTTCTCCGAATTCAATGTGAACAAGGCTGCCTAAATCGCAGTCGACGTGTTGTACCCCTCGAGGGCGTTGCAGAGATGTGACGCCCTCGTTTTCAGAAGTTGTTAGCAGCCGGGGCGCCTGTAAAAGGGCAATGCCATTCGGCGGAAG
>JAQGHK010000106.1 GCA_028288875.1 Phycisphaerales bacterium
TACGTGGGGAACCCAGCTAAACATCGAAAAACATGGATGCCACGGCTCCGGCGCCGTGGCGTCCCACTTCATCGCGCTTACAGCCTCAATTCATTCCTGAACCGAAAAACCACCCCGCGCGGAAACCCGCGCAAATTCGCTGAGAAATAATCCCACCGCCTCCCGCGTTGGATTGGCGGAGATCTACAATGAGCAATCCGATGCCGAATTATCGCTTCTTCTTCATTACTGCCGCCGTGATGCTTGGCATCGCCGGCCTGGCGCGGGCCCAAACCACTCGCCCCGCCGGCGGCCGGGCCGAGCCGCCGGGCCTGCAGCGCATGCAGGAGCGGATGAGCCAGCTGGACCTCACCGAAGACCAGAAGGTGCAGTTCCAGGCGATCAAAGACGAAGTCGCCGAGACGATCCGCGGCATGGGGCCGGAGCTGAAGAATCTTTCGCCCGAAGACCGCCGCGAGAAGATGAAGTCGGCGTTGGGCGACGTGCGTGAAAAGGTGATGTCGATCCTCACGCCGGAGCAGAAGAAAAAGCTCCGCGAGGCCGGACCGCTCGCCCAGCAGGTGCCCGGCGGGCCGACCACGGTCCCCTCGACCGGGCCCGCCCAAACCAAATCATCAGGTGCGGCCGGGCAGGACACGCCGATGATCAACCGCATGCGGCAAGCGGTCGTCGCCCTCGGCCTGACGCCGGAGCAGAAGACGCAGGTCGATACGATCTTCGATGACGCCTCCAAGCAGGCGATCGAACTCCGCAAGGAAGCCACCGGCGGCGCTAAAGGGGATCGAAAAGACCTGCGCGAAAAAGTGCAGGAAATGACAAAGGGGGTCCGCGAAAAACTGGCCGCCGTCCTCACCCCCGAGCAGCAGGCCAAGCTGAAAGAATCGATGCCCGCCGGCGCGGGTGCCGGTGGTCGCGGCGCCGGCCTGGGCGGCGGCCGGAAGCGCGGCGAGAAGGCCGACGCGCCCGCCACGCAGCCCGCGATGGGCGACGCCAATACCATGAACGATGGCGGCATGAATGGCACGGCCAACGCCAACAGCTCGGGCAGCAACACCCCCAACACGACCGCGGCGAAAGCCGCGGCGGTGTCTTCGCAGGCCAAGACCGCTCAGCCTGCAACCAATCCCGTTGCTGCCAAGATCGCCGCCAAAGTAGTCGTCGGCTCGCCCGCCCCCGCCTTCACCGCCACCCGCCTCAGCGGCACCGAGGCCAACAATAAATCCTTCACCGGCAAGCCACTGGTGCTCGCCTTCGGCAGCCTCACCAGCCCCAGCTTCCGCGACCGTCTGCCGAAGCTGGAACTGCTGAAAAAGAAATACAACGGCCGCGCGAATGTCGTCGTCGTCTACACCAAAGAAGCCCACCCCGCCGACGGCTGGCAGGTGGAACGCAATCGCGATGACAAAGTCGAAATCAATTCACCGACGACAATGAAAGATCGCCTCGCGCTGGCCAGCAAACTGAAAGACATGAGCAAGACCAGCCTCGACATCGTCGTCGACGGCATGGACGACGCGATGCTGTCCGCGTTTGGCGGCTCCATCGAAGGCGCAGTCGTCCTCACCCCCGCCGGCACCGTCCTCGGCACCCAAACCTTCTGCGACCCCAGCGGCCTGCCGCGGATGATTGATGATGCGCTCAAGGCGAAAAATTAGTCCACCACGGAGACACGGAGAAGAGCAGAGATGTTGAACGCCCAGACGCCGAGAGCGCCAAGATGAAATTGAACCAAGCTTTTCCCATCTTTCTTCTCCGCGTCTTGGCGTCTTGGCGTTCGAAGATTCTTCCTCTGTCTTCCTCCGTGTTTCCGTGCCTCCGTGGTAATAGCTTTTCCGCCCGGCTAGCCGATACTTAGTGCATGATCGATCGTTCCAATCTGTTGACCGAGCGCCGCCTGCCGATCTCAATGGGCCTCGACGCGATGAGCGCCGCCGCCATTGTCGCCACGATGAATAAGGAAGACCGCAACGCGGTCAACGCCGTCGCCGCAGCTTGTCATGACGTGGCGGCCGGCGCGGAATTGATCGCGGAGAAACTCGCCGCGGGCGGGCGGCTGATTTACGTCGGCGCGGGCAGCAGCGGCCGGCTGGGCGTGCTGGATGCTTCGGAATGCCCGCCGACGTTTCGCTCCGATCCCAGCCAGGTCATCGGCCTGATCGCCGGCGGGAACGAGGCGATGTTCAAGGCGCGCGAAGGCGTCGAAGATTCTGCCGCCGAGGGCGCGGCCGCCATCGCCGGGCAGAACGTCACCGATAAAGACGCCGTCTGCGGCATCGCGGCTGGCGGGACCACGCCGTTCGTTCATGGCGCCCTCGCCGAAGCCAAAAAACGCGGGGCCGCCACGCTGTTCGTCACCTGTGTCGAACCCTTCGATGGCGAGCCCGCGTACCACGTCACCATTCGCGCCCTCGTCGGCCCGGAAGTGCTGACCGGCAGCACCCGCCTCAAGGCCGGCACCGCCACCAAGCTCATCCTGAATCAGCTCACTACCGCGGCGTTCGTCAAGCTCGGCAAGTGCTACGAAAATCTGATGGTCGACCTGAAGGCCACCAACGCCAAGCTCTGGGACCGCGGCGGCCGGATCGTGGCGACCGTGTGCGACCTGCCGCAAGAAAAAGCGATGGACCTGATGAAGGCCGCCGAGGGCAATGTGAAAGTCGCCATCGTCATGCACCACCGCGGCGGCACCGCCATGGCCGCGCAACAGAAGCTTGCCGCCTGTGATGGTCGGCTTCGCGATGCAATCGTTTGATTTTGCCGCAGATAAACGCAGGTGAACGCAGATGTGAGAGAATGCTAATTTATGATCTGCGTCTATCTGCGTTCATCTGCGGCCACTAACCCGTTAATCATTCACTAGACCTTCATACAGACCGTTCTATAGTCGTCTCCTTGCGCCGCCTGCTGCTATTGCTCATCCTCGCCTGCTTCGGCTCCGGCTGCGCGTCTATTCGCGTGACCGACCCGGCCCGCTCCGCCACGGAGCAATTTTTGATGAGCCAAGCCGTCGAAAAAGCCGTAGCCCAGCTATCGGTCGATGCCCTGCGTGATCGGGTCGTGTTCGTCGATTCATCGTTCCTGCCGAACACCCAAGACCGCACCGCCACCGGCGATCTTTTCTACCAAAAGAATCAGGAATACCTGTTCCTCGCGGCGGAGGTACGCTCGCGCTTGCTGGCCACCGGCGTGCGGCTGACGGACAAGCGCGATGATGCGCAAATCGTCATCGAATTGCGCAGCCAAGGCGTCGGCATCGACCGCACGGAATTCCTGCTCGGCCTGCCGTCGGTCCTGCTGACCGATGCCGGCGGCAAGGTGCCCGTAGCCACGCCGGAACTGGCGATCGTTAAACGCACCACGCAAAAGGGCTTCGCCGCCGTCGCGTTCGTGGCGTACTGGAAACAAACCGGCGAACTGGTCGCCCAGAGCGGCCCCGCCAGCGGCAAAACCAGCCGCCAGGATTACTGGTTCTTCGGCATCGGCCCGAGCACGGTGGGCAACATCACGCCGACCGAGCCGAGCGAATGAAACGATGAAGTGCCGAACCGGGCAGCGGGTTTTATCCCCTCTCCCGGTATGGCCGGGAGAGGGCTAGGGTGAGGGCTTCGACCGGCACGCATCAAACGTCAGGCAGAAAGAAGTAGTGAATGCTGTTCGATCGTCTTACTCACTCGCGAACCTCAAAACGCTTCGTCGCCAGCCCTCACCCTAACCCTCTCCCGGCCATACCGGGCGAGGGAACCAGAGGCCGTTTGTCACGGGGCGACCGCCGGGAGCCATTGCCGTGAGTGAGGTCGCTTCGCCATCCGCGCCCGCACCGCCGGCCGCCGCTTCACCCGTGCAGCGGCCCAAGCGCCGGCGCCGCGCGTTCAAGCTGATCCTGACCTTCCTGATCGCGATCGCCATCGTGATCATCTCAGTGCTGGTTTTCTTCGACTCCGACCGTCCACGCCAGATGGCCATCAACATCGCACAGAATGTCACAGGCCTTCGTGTCGAGATCGGCAAACTGGAGATCGATGCCGGCGGGCACTCCGGGCTGTCCGACTTGCGTGTGTCGTTGCCGCTGGCCAAGCAGCCCTTTCTAACTGCGCGGCGCATCGAATTCTGGCACCGCCCGCTCGTTGGCATCCTGTTCACGCTGAACCCGAACGTTTGGCATGTCGAAGTGAGTGACGCCCATCTGGACGCCCGGCAAAACACGGACAAGTCGTGGAATCTGCAACAGGTGCTGAACCAGCTTGCCGCGCCCGGCAAGAATGCAGCGTCCAGTTCCACGCCGCCGCTGCCCGTCGTCAAACTCTATAACGCGAGCACTACCATCACCTTTGCGGACGGCCGCGCGGCCGACTTCAAGGGCATTGAAGTAAGCGGAGCGCCGATCAACGCGCTTGCGTACCGTTTCGGCGGAGACTTTGCCGGTCTTTCGAATATCGAGGGCGAACTCAGCGCCTCCGGCCGCTGGCCGCACCGGGCGAACGTCACCATCAAGCCCGCGCTGCTCAAAGCGCTCGAGCCGCTCACCGGCGTCATCCCCACCGTCGCCAGCGCACAGCTCAATTGGCAAGGCGAGCGCACCGCCACCGGCCTGACGGGTCGGCTAACGATCCCGGAAAAGACTACACAGTTCGGCCCGTTGCTCGCCAGCGGGGCGGCGAAGCTGACGCTCGACAACAGCGGCGCCAATGGCAGCACCATCACGGCCGAGCCGGAAGACTTCACCATCACCCCGCCCGGCCTGCCTGCGGTGACGCTCGCCGGCGGGTCGGCCAGGCTCGTTGGAACGCAGCTCACGCTCGCCGGCATGCGGGCCCGCTTTGCCGACGGCACCGCACGTCTGGACGGCTCGGCCGATATCGCCGCCGAGCGCGGGAATATCGTCGCGTCGTGGGAGCAAGTCGCCTTCCCCGCCGGCATCACGCATGAAGGCAAGCTCACGCTGGAGCTCGCGAACATCTGGCCCGGCCGGCCGTGGGTGAAGGGCGATCTGCAACTCGCCGGCGACGCCGCCGGTGGGCATTTTGAAACGCAGGCCAACATCGCCGGCGACGGCGCAAGTTGGACCAATGCTACGTATGTGATCAATCTGCCCGTCCTCCGCTACGCCCGCCAGAGCGAGCTGCGCCTGCAGGATCTTCAAGCCACCCTTCACAACACCGCCGACGCTGTCGAACTCAGCAATGTACGCGTCCGCCAGAGCGCCGCGGGCACAGCCACACTGGATGCCGACGGCGTCTATCACTTCGCTGGCCAACAGAGCGGCAACGGCTTCCTGACCGCGATCGGAAAAGGCTTCGCCTTCGGCGGCGAGCACAACCTGGATTTCACCGTCAATGCCTGGGCCGACAAGGATTCGATTACGCTGCAGAACGCTTACGCGAACCTCGGCACCGACGGCTGGGCCAATCTCACTGGCCAATACACCTTCGGCCGGCCGGAGCCGATTGCGGCGCAATTGGATCTGGACACGGACCGCAACCTCTCGCTCACGCTGAGCAACGCGATGAAAGTCGGCGGCCACGTGAGTGGATCAATGAAAGTCGGCGGTACGCTCACGCCGACGCGCGTGACGATCGTCGGCCAACTCGCGTCGCGCAATCTGAAGGTCGATCAATACAAAATCGGCGACGCCGATCTGCTGGTGAGCGGATCGCTCCTGGCGGACCGGGCCGATGTTCGCACGGAGCGCCTCGACGCATTTGGCGGCCAAGGCTGGTTCGGGGCCGATTTTCCGTACTTCGGCGACGTGATTCACGCGTGGATGGGTTTCGAGAAGATCAACCTGGCCGACATCGGCACGGCCGTCGGCAACAGCAGCCTCGGCGGCACTGCGGCCGGTGAGTTTGATGTGCACGTGCCGGTGGGTGAACTGGATCGCGCTTACGGCACGGGGAATGTCACTGTCGATCATCCCACGGCGAAGCCCGCTCTCATGGCCACTGAAGTGGCCATGCCGGTGCATATTGGGGATGGCTACGTTCGCGTCTCGCCGCGCGCCACGCAGGAAGCCGGCGGCACGGCGGCCATCGTCGCGCTCGTTTCACTGAACGATCCGGGCAAGTTCAAACTGAATGTGAACCTGAAGGACTGGCTTACGCAGTTGCCGATGGAAGAGTTCAGCGTGCTCACCGGCGGGAAGATTGATCTGCCGCAGGTGGAGATTGGCGCGCAGTCCGCCAACGGCAGCGTGGACGTCGTCAACCAGTTCTTCGCCCACGACAAGCCGATCGGCAACATCCGCGTCCGCGCTAGCGCCAGCGGCCGGCATGTAAAGCTCGAACGCCTCGGAGGCGAACTGCTCGGCGGCCAGGTCGAAGGGCAAGGCTCGATCAACTTCGATGACCTCTCGCAAGGCAAGATGATCGCCAGCATCGACGGCATGAGTTTGGATCGTCTCGCCCAGATCGACCCGCGCCTCACCGGCGTGCAGGGCGGCCTTTCGCTCAGCCTGCACAGCCACGCGTCCGACGTGCCGCACCCGCTCGGCCCGGTGCAGGCGGACCTGGTCATTGATTCAGACCGTGCGACGTACAAAGGCATTGAAATCGGCGACAGCCGCGTGCGCGTGTTCGCCGATCGATCGCGCGTGGCGATGGCGGATGATCCGAAAGATCCGAACGTCATCGCCATCGCCGGCGGCACCGTGCGCCTCTGGGGCCGCGTCGGTCAGGTGTCGGCGGTGTCCGGCGACGGCGTAGCGCGCACCAGCGCGTTCGTCAGCGCGCATCTCGACCAGCTCGATACGGAACAGCTGAATAAAATGATCGACCCCGACGGCCGCCCCGTGCCTGGACGTCTCAGCGGCGACATCACCGCCTTCGGCAACGCCGCCGACGTGAAACGCCTCAGCGGCCAGGGGCATCTGAAGCTGACCGACAGCGATCTGGGCAACATCGGCCTGTTCGCCGTGCTCTACAACGCCATGCATCTGGGCCTCGTCCCCAGCACGCCGACGGGTTACGGCGACGTGAACTTCCGCCTCACCATGGGCAAGCTCGAAGTAACGGGTCTGAACTATTTCAACCGCGGCGTGTACGCCAAAGGGGCCGTCACGCTCGGCAATGTGCTGAACCTGAAAAACTCGCCGGTGAGCGGTTACGTCCTCGGCACGTTCCGGCCGCTGAAGGATTTGAAGCTGCCGTTCTTCGGGACGATCGACAGCATTCTGGACGCCCTGCAGAGCAGCGCGACGACGCTGCGCATCGAAGGCACGATGAAGGCGATTCAGGCCACGCCAGTCAGCCTAAAGGCCGTGTCCGGGAGCCTAAAAAATATCCTCGTCGGCGAAGCGCAGGCGAAGTGACTTCAGGTTCCCTCTCCCGGTAGTCCGGGGGAGGGCTAAGCGGAGTGTTCAGCCGGCCGTCCAAGCGCAACGCTAACACGACATTGGCCAAAGTCTCACTCCATATTCGAGTCAGGCTATTGTTCATGGCGTAGATTTCTCCCGTCACCAGTGAAATGTTTCGCCGGTAACACGTCCGACTATTTTGGATTCGGGAGAATCAATGCTTCGCAATACTCTGATCGCTGCCATCGTCGGCGGCGCTTCGCTGGCCCAGGCGGCCACGATCACTGGCTTCAATTTCAATTCGACCGTTAACGACGCCACCACCAGCACCGGCACGCTGTCGGCCACCACGGGCACGGGCACCGCGGCCGCTACCGGCGGCGTCACCACCGCCTTCAACGCCGGCTCGAACGACGACGCCAACGCCACCGACAACTCGTCCGTCGCTTT
>JAQGHK010000445.1 GCA_028288875.1 Phycisphaerales bacterium
GCAGGCGATCCGCCGAGAAACCGGTTTTCCGCCGGCTCAATACCTCACGCGCCTTCGCTGCCAAGCGGCATGTGTTCGATTGGCTACAACGATGGATCCCGTCAATCGGATCGGCGCCGAAGTTGGCATCGCCGACCGGTACGACTTTAGTCGGGCATTTCGTCGTGTCGTAGGAGTCAGCCCGCAACACTATCGCTCACTCCAGCGCGCGTACGGATAAGTATATCAAAATCTAGTTCCGGTGATGACGATCGCGAGCGCCCGCACGGTAACGGTTTTGTAGGGTGCGATTCGTCCCACCGTTTCGCCCGAGCTAAAGACGCTGTGACGAACCGCACCCTGCAAAACTTAGAGCCTCTAAAAATGCTTGCTATCCCGACCTATGATCTCCGTGGCCTTTAATGTCATGGAGTACGTCATGAGTAAGCTGCTGGTGCCTGATGAAATGTGGGAACTGGTCGAGAGCACCCGTATAGGCCAGGCGTTCGCAAGCCGCGCGTGTCCGACGGCCTCTGCCCACCGGCATTTTGTTCGTGCTTAAGACCGGCATTCCCTGGGAAGACTTCCCGCAGGGGATGGGCTGCTGCGGCATGACGCAGTGAAAGTCGTTTGTGGAACCGCTTCGATGAATGGAGACGGGCCGGCGTCTGGCCGAAGCTGCACGAAGTGCTGCTGGGCCAAACTGAACGAAGCGGGCGTGCTCCAACTGAACATCGTGGCGGTCAATGCCTCGAGTGTCTGGACGATTGGCGGAGGGAAAAAACGGTGCCGAGCCCCGTCGATCGCCGCAAACGGCTCGAAACACCACGTCATTGTCGACGATAGCGACACGCCGCTGGCCACGCTCCTCATGGCTGCCAACCGCCACGACGTGACGCAACTGCTGCCGCTGGTGGAGGCAATCCCGCCATCAAAGTCCGCGTCGGCTGGCCGACGCACAAGCCGAAGCTGGTCCTGGGCGACCGCGGCTACAACTCGCGGCCACACCGGGACGCGCTGGCCGCCAGAGGCATCCGGTGTTGATCGCCCGCCGGGGCGAGCCGCACGGCAGCGGCATGGGCGTCCTGCGGTATGTGGTGGAACAGAAGATCGCCTTGCTCCACCAGTTCCGCCGACTGTGGACGCGGTTCGACCGATGTGCTGACATGCACGAATCGTTCCTGAGCCTCGTATGCTCGGTCATCTGCTGGCGACGATGGCGGCCGTTCAGCAACCATTTTTAGGGACTCTTAGAACGTATTATGCACTCTGAATACTCCCGAAGATTCGAGCGGGCATAGCGAGCGCGAACTCGGCGAAGTGCACACGTGCGACGGTCTGCGGCAGGCGCTCGTAGTCCTTGGCCAGCCGGCGGAACCGCGTCATCCATGCGAACGAACGCTCCACCATCCGCGCCATCAGCTTCGGATCGTCACCCGGCACAACGGCCTGCCGCCGCTGGGTCGCTCGGCCATAGCCCAACACGCTGCACGCCCGGCGTTTGGACACACGGCCCTGGGCCAGCGTCCCACGGACGTGCTCCACCGCCGCCCTCCTTCGCCGGGCTCAGTAGTTTGCCGAGGCAGCCTCCTTCAAAATCGCCTTGTCCAGTTCGGCGTCGGCCAGCAGCCGCTTCAGCCGCGTGTTCTCCTGCTCCAGCGTCTTGAGCCGCTTGGCCTCTGTTCTACCTTCAGTCCGCCGTACTCCTTCCGCCACCGGTAATAGGTCTGCTCGGTCACCACGATCATCTTCACCACCTGCGCCACCGGTGTCCCTTTGGCCAGTTCCACCTCGACCTCACGCAGCTTCGCGATGATCTGCTCGGGCTTATGGGGATTCTTCGACATTCTCTGTTCCCTTCAAAGTGGCCGTTATTTTCACATAACAGCCGGACTCGTTTGAAGGGCAAGTCAATACTGCAGCGCCGTCGCTTTTACGGTGTCGGTCTTTGAAAACTCTGGCGTGTCGCCTCCCCCCCAAGGCCCTGAAAAATGCCTTCAACCTCATCGAAGAAAATCGCGCGACTTAAAAACTCGGACCCGCGCCACGAATTGTTAAATGATTGATAAAGCTCTACAATGACATAGGTCATTTTTATTGGTATGCTGTGTAAGTTCCCGGCGGGTCGGCGGACCTAACGGCGGCGGATGATCAGTTTTACGCTTTCCGTGTATTGACCTGCGAAATCCGGCAGAAGGAAGGGCCCATGACTCTGAAACTTTCTACTTTGGTTACCCGATTAGTCTCCAGGCTTAGGAGCAAGGGTCACGTCATCCCGAATCGCCTGCTGTTTTGCTGTCTATTTGCGGCGACGTCGATGCCCGCGAGGGCGGCGGAGTGGAAGCCTGATCCCTCAATCCCAAATCCGCAGCAGCATCAGCGATTGTATGAGATCGCCCGAAAGTGTCTGGACAAGAATTTTGATCCGGATGCCAACCTCATTGGTGCGCCGTCGAAGCGGCCACCCAACAAGAAAACCCACGCCACGCGCGACTCGGCCTATTACGCTTATACCCTCTTGCTCACGGGTGATTCAGCGGATCGCGGGCGAGCTCAAGCCATTCTTCGGCGCGTGGTCATGACCCAAGACACGAAATCATCAGGGCCGACGCTTGGCGCCTTCGGATGGTACGCAGAAAATCCGCCGGAAGATCTGAACTCGGCCGTCTTCGTCGGCATCGCGTTGGCCGACATTATCGAACTTGATCGCCGTCATCCCTGCCTTGATGCGGATGTGCGCCAGCAGGTGGAGGCATCAGGCAAAATGGCGGTTCAGGCCGTGCTGACGCGTGATGTCGATGCCAGCTATACCAATATTGTGTTGCTTTCGATCGGTTTCACCGCGGCGGGGGAAAAGCTGTGGGCCGTGCCGGGGGCGGGCGCATGGGCCGAGCGAAAACTCGACGACGTCATGAAGATGGCCGGAGACAGCGAGTTCGCGGAGTACTTGTCGCCCACCTACTACGGCGTCGCTGTCAGCGGCGCCTATGAGGCGAAGCGATACGCATTTTCCGACGCTTTTGCCCATAAAGTGAACGGGTTGATCGATCACCTGTGGCAGCGCATCGCCGCCGACTATCACGCGCCGACCTATCAATTGGCCGGCCCCTATGCGCGGGCCTACGGCGACAACATGCTCGAATATGCCGCGGCCGTGAAGTATGATCTATATCTCGCCCTCGATGGGGCATATCCGCTTCCCGATACCGACACTGATCATGAATGGGATAAGGGCGGCCTTGCTCTGGTCGCCACGCTGCCGATCGAGCCGCGGCCCGAGTTCAAGAAAGCGCCAGAGGCTTGGCGGGAGTTTAAAGTCGTCGGGCTCCCGACCACGCCCGTTCGCACCGTTCGTCAGTATCGCGATGGAAATTTTGTGCTCGGCACCGTTGCGTCGCAGGACGAATGGAAACAAAAACGCCATCTGGTGGCCTATTGGCGAACCGACGGCGCGACGCCGGAGCAATTCCGCGTTGGGTTCTGCATCGATGAATCTAATGAAAGCGTGCCGGATGGTTTTCCCGGCGTGAAACTTCACTTTGACAGCCAGCAAGTGAAGGACGCCGCGATTGTGGCCATCTCAGCATCCACCGTCGTCCCGGGTCCGCCCGGGTGCTCTACGCTCGTCTTCGCCCACGATGCAAAAGTCACCAGCGGCGCCGGCGAGAAGCCTACACGCATTGAGGATGGGGCGATGACGACGTACCTATACCCCATCTCCGCCAAATCGATCGAGTTTAAGGCGCAAGCCGATACCCGTTCCGTGCGTATCACGCGATCATGGTCGACCGCCGATGTCGTCGGTGACTTGCACGCCTTGGCCTATCTGGTTGTCTTCCGCCAGACGGGTCAACCGGCACCGGTCGTAACCGAACTCACGCTGACCGGCAAAGGAAACCAAGGCACGGTCTCGGCGAAAGTGGATGGAACGGTCTTGTCCGTGACTTTCAAATGACGCTTTTCAGCGTAATGATCGCCAGGTCGAAGAGATCAATGCGTATCGTTAAGTCTCGGACTTGGAAACAACGTTACTGACCCGGTGTGTGAACCCACACCGGGTCATTCATTCTCTTAAACGGCAGAACGTTTTTACATTGGTTGCAGCCGATTTACTCGCGGCTGTGACGATACAGTCATGCAGAAAACCATTTCAACCAAGCGCGTCGGCCGCCTTTACAAAGATCAACAGCTCGCCCAGATCGCTATGCCCATGGGCGGTTTAGGTTCCGGCTGCATCTGTCTTAACGGCATCGGCGGCTTGCATGATTTTTCGATCCGCAACCGGCCGGCCACCACGGCCGTGCCTGACAATCACGGGGTCAGCGATGCCGCCTTTGCCCTGGTGCGCATCAAAGGGGCCAAGCCCGTCACGCTCCTGGTCGAAGGGCAGCTTCCTCGCTCCTGGA
The DNA here is from genome assembly GCA_028288875.1 of Phycisphaerales bacterium. GTDB lineage: Bacteria > Planctomycetota > Phycisphaerae > Tepidisphaerales > Tepidisphaeraceae > RYN-431. The sequence goes on from JAQGHK010000445.1 coordinate 4,386, forward strand.
TTTACGACCGCGGACTGCAATCCCAGGGTTATCGCAAGGGCGGGCAGGACGGCCTTCCTCGCTTCCGACATTCAACGTTTCGTTCCGAATATCCCTTCGGCCATGTCCATCTGACCGACCCCGACGTCCCCATCGACATTACGCTCACCGGCTGGAGCCCGCTGGTTCCCCTGGACGAACGGGCCTCCTCGTTTCCCTGTGCGATCCTCGATTACACAATCAAAAACACGAGTCGCCGCGCGGTCTCCTTCGAGTTTTCCTATCACGTCTCCCACTGGGCACCCAGCGCTGCCGGCACCGATACCACCCGGACGACCGTCATTCCCAACGGCGTATCGTTGTACAATTGCGATCCCGCTGAGGCCGAGACATTCGGCAGCGCGGCGCTCAGCGTCATCGGTCACAAACCGACGATCAAAGCCAGCTGGTTTCGGGGCGGCTGGTTCGATGCCATCTCCGTTCTATGGCGCGAATGCGCGAGTGGCAGGTTCGAACCGACTGGCGCCACGACCACTGACCGCCCCGGCCGCAACGGCGCGTCCATTTTGGTCAAAGTCCGTTTGGAGCCCGGCGAATCCGTCACCATCCCGATCATCCTGACCTGGCACTTTCCCAACGTTCACTACGGCGCGGGTCAATCGCAATCTGTCGTACAACTTGGCAGGGGGAATGTGCCGCTCTGGAAACCGTGGTACACCACGCAATGGGCCGATGCCGCTGCCGTCGCCGCTGACATCCACGCCAACTACGAGTCCCTCCGCCGTAGAACGGCCGCCTTCAAGGACGCACTCTATTCCAGCACGATGCCCGCGGCGGCTCTGGACGCCGTCGCGGCCAATCTCGCCATTCTGAAGTCGCCGACGATTCTCCGCCAGGCGAACGGTAACGTTTGGGCCTGGGAGGGCTGCTTTACCGGGATCGGCTGTTGCCACGGCTCGTGCACCCACGTCTGGAATTACGCCCAGGCGCTTCCGCACCTTTTCCCCTCGCTGGAGCGCACCTTAAGGGAACAAGAATTGGAACGGTCGATGGACGACATCGGCCACGTCACATTCCGCGCGGCCTTACCCGATGGTCCGGTCGACCACGCCTTCCATGCCGCCGCGGACGGTCAGCTTGGCGGAATCCTGAAGCTCTGGCGTGACTGGCACATCAGCGGCGATCACGAATGGCTCGCGCGGCTGTATCCTCTAGCAAAGCGCTCTCTGTCCTTCTCCGTCGACCACTGGGATCCTCAGCGCAAGGGCCTGCTCAGCGAGCCCCATCACAATACCTACGACATTGAGTTCTGGGGCCCCGACGGCATGTGCACCAGCATCTACCTGAACGCCCTCGTCGCCATGGCCGACCTCGCCGACGCGTGCGGCGATCGCACGTTTGCTGTCGATTGCCGCGCCCTGGCCCGGCGCGGTAGCGCCGCTGCCGAGAAGCTGCTTTTCAACGGCTCCTACTACGCGCAGAAAGTCCAATGGACGCAACTCAAGGATCGTACGGTCGCTGACCGAATTGCCGCTGGCGATCCATCCGATCCCGAGATCGCGCTGCTCAGCAAAGAAGGGCCCAAATATCAGTACGCCGGTGGTTGCCTTGCCGATGGCATTATTGGAGCGTGGATGGCCGAGCTTTATGGCATCCCCTCGCCCCTCAATTCGCGTCATATCCTTACGCACCTTCAGAGCGTCTTCAAACATAATTTCAAGTCGTCTCTCCTTCGCCACGCGAATTGCCAGCGAAGCGGCTATGCCGTCGGCGACGAGCCCGGCCTGCTCCTGTGCACCTGGCCCAAAGGCAAAGCCCCGACACTTCCCTTCCCCTATGCCGATGAAGTCTGGACGGGCGTCGAATACCAAGTCGCCTCTCATCTGCTCCTTCATGGCCAACGCGCGGCAGCCGTCAAAATCATTGATGCCGTCCGCTCTCGGTATGACGGCATCACCCGCAATCCCTTTAATGAATATGAATGTGGCAGCTACTACGCCCGCGCCATGAGCAGCTATTCCCTGCTACAGGCCTTTTCCGGCATCCGTTATTCGGCCGTGGATCGCACCCTTCACGTGCGCCCCGACAAAGCGAGCCCTATTCAGTCATTCCTCTCGACGGCCACGGGGTACGGCGCGGTTCGAGTCGATTCCAGGTTTCTGACGATTACCCTGCTGGAAGGTTCGCTTGCGATCAGCACCATCAAACTGACGCGCGGCACGAAGGTGTCCACGCTCGCTGTGAATTCGACGGCTAGCGCAGCAAAGGTGCTGAAACTTTCGCTGCAAAGCGAGCCGCGCCGAGCCAGGCGATCCGCGAAAAGTACGCGTGGCTGACGGCGTGGCTCGGTCGTCGCCCGTCAATCCTGCGGCGGCACATAGGATCGGTCGCCACCCATCGCAATGAACTTCCGCAGCAGCACGAGATAACTGCCGGCGGTCAGCAGGGCCAGGATGCTGGCGAGCAGGAACACATAGCGGTAATCGTGATTCATCCAGCCAATAAATGCGCCCAGCGACGGCGGCACGAACAGGTAGATGAACGCGCCCAGGATGCCGCCCGCGGAGCAGATCTCGGCGAATTTCGCACGCGGCAACAGCCGCTGGGCGATCGACGCGGTGCCCGTGATATAGGATCCGGATACGACGGTATGCAGCGCCAGCGCGATGAAAAAGGTTGATGCGGTGAATGCGAAAAAGAACCCGAGGGCCGTCGCGACTGCGTATGCGACCATCAGGATAATACCCAGGCGCAGCGGGTGCAGCCGATCAGCCAATACGCCGATCGGGTACGCAAGCACCATCGAGCAGGCCCAGGACAGGCCGACGCATTTCCCGTAGCCGTCGTCGCTCAGATTTACGCTCCGCGCATGATAAATCGCGAACGTGTTAACCGGCGCGAGGGCCAGGCCACCGAGCGTTGTTGAGAAGAAGTACCACAGGAAAAACGGGTTCCCGTAACACTCTTTCAGGTAGATGAGCAGGGGTCTTAACCAGCCAAAGCGTGTTGCGACTTTCGGTTTCGCGGGCGGCGGAGGGTATTGGCCCTCTTTCACCATGAAGCACATGATGATGATGCAGAATCCGTACAGTCCTCCAACCCCGCCGAACAGCAGCTTGTAATGGGACTCTACTTTGCCCATCAACCCGTACATAAACACGACACCGGCAGCCAGTCCTACAAGACGGAACAGGCCAAAGAACCGGCCGATGACGGCATGGGGAACCACATCGTTGAATAGGGCGCCAAACAGCGAGTTGGCAAAAACCGAAGCGATTTCCAACGCGGACCAAAAAAACGTGAAGACGGCCACGCGGCTGACGCTTGGGGCCAGACCTGTGTGTCGTTCAATCCACGCCCCAACCTCTGGCGTGACCGCCAGCCCAAGCATTGCCACGACGATGAATGGAGTCGATATAAGAATGAACGGAATGCGTCGCCCCAGGCGTCCGCGATGGCGGTCTGACTTCACACTGATAATCGGGCCGATGATCAAGCCGATTGCCGAAGGAATCGATCCGACGAGCAGCCCTACGAGCCAGTCCGGGGCCGTGAAGCCGCGAAGCATGATCAGCGCCATTGGGTTGATCGCGCGTTCTTTCATGTTCAGGGCAAAATCGCCCAGTAGCAGCCAAGCGAATAGCGCAGCCAACGCGATTCCGCTGTAGGCGAGCGTGCCGACGAACCATTTTTCTGGAACTTGCGGTTCCGATTGTTCCGCCGGTGCCGACTCTAACAAATCGACCGGCTGAACAGGGCTTATGTTCGTCATTTGTTAATACTTGATGGGTGCAGCGATTGTGCGTAGTGGGAACAAACCGCAGTGCGGTAAACATTTTGTTTGACAGGTGAGCACCGGCGACGTAATTTAGTTAATGACCTAGGTCATTGCAAGAATGACCAAGGGCATTTCCGGATCGCGGTGGAGGTTGTCTGATGCAAAAAACGGTGACAATGAGTCAAGTTGCGCGGCGTGCTGGCGTGTCGAGGTCTGCCGTGTCTGCGGCGTTCTCCGATCGGGCCACCACGACGGTGCTCTCCCCGACAACCCATCAGCAAATCCTCAAGGCGGCGGCGGAGCTGGGCTATTCGCCGAACATTTTGTCGCGCAGCTTCATCAAGCAGAAGTCATTCCTGATCGGCATGCTGGGCCGCGAGGCGTTCTTCCTCTTTGCGTTGAACACAATCAAAGGGATCGAAGACGTTTTGGAGACAACCGACTATTCGCTGCTGACCTACTATCACGGAAGCTGGGCGGGGGATCAGGCCAAGCATTTGCAGAAGTGCCTCTCCCGTCGCGTGGATGGAATGATCATCGTTGGTGCACCCGAGCCGTCCGACGGGCCCAACCGTCAGCTCATTGACCGGTTGCGCCACAGTGGGATGCCGATTGTTCAGCTCTATGGCCGGATTTTCAATGACGTGCCTGTTGTAATGATGGATGACGAACAGGCCGGATACCTGGCAACGCGTCACCTCCTTGACCTGGGCCACCGTCGCATCGCTCACGTGACCGACAGCGGATATCGAGACGACCTTCTGCCGGGAACTGAAGGCGAAGCCTTCCGTCGGTGTGCGGGATATGTTCGTGCCATGCAGGAGGTGAATCTTGAACCCACGATCTTCACTTTCGAGCGCCCGGAACTTCCGACGGGAAATTCGAACGACTACACCGAAATCTGTGCCGCGCCGGCTAAGCAGTTGCTGGCCGCGGATGAGCGCTTTACCGGCGTAACCACATTCAACGATTACGCCACGATTGGCCTGATCCACAACCTGACGGCAATGGGCGTCAACGTTCCGAACGATATGTCCATCGTCGGCTACGACAACGCCGAAGCGGGCATTCTGATGCGCCCCGCCCTGACAACAATCCGGCCAAAGCTCTTCGAGTTGGGTCGGACGGCCGGGGAACTGATTGTCAGGATGTTGGAAGGCAAGACAGTGGATGACGTCGTGCTGACGCCCGAACTGATCGTTCGTGGTTCGACCGCGGCACCGCGTAAGAGCTAGAGGAAGTCTTACGAGCGTTTCGCTCGATGGCTGTATTTGCGGTTTTTAATGGAGGCTTATTGTGCGCGAACTAATTCATATCTCTGAACGGTCGTTGCGTCGGCGGGGTTTCACTCTTGTCGAATTGCTGGTTGTCATCGGGATTATCGCGCTGCTGATCAGCATCCTGTTGCCGTCGCTGAATCGTGCCCGGGAAGCCGCGAAGGCCATCAAGTGCGCGTCGAATCTCCGCCAGATCGGTATCGCTGAAACGATGTACGCGGCCGATTACCACGGCTCGACCGTGCCATACCAGCTTTACGCAGGTGGATTCGATACGCGTAATGCGACCAACAAAAATTACGACCCTTGGTACGTCGCACTGGTCGCGTTGCGTTATCTTCCGAAGCCGGGAATCACAATTACACCCGGGTTGAAGAACACTATTTACGACTTCCATTCAGTCTTCGTCTGTCCCGATACGCCGGAAATCGTGGGCAATGTCCCCGGCAGCAGTTTTCCAAATACTGTGAAAGCAAATGATGGATTTGCCTCCGACTGGAGTCAAACGGCGCGGAGTTCGTACTTTCTTGATCCAAACACGAATTGGGCAGTTTGTTGTTCCTATGCGATCAACGGTGACAATGCGAGCACGCTCCTCAATGATCCGACCTCGGTGGGCACCGCCGCCCCGGTTCGCGCATGCGGCACCAACTATCAACCCCCACTGAAGATGAGCCAACTTCGCCACCCATCGGATTTGGTCTTTGTTTTGGATGGTGTGGGAATAAATCTGGCAAATAACCTAGCGTACCGCATTGCCAACCGCCACGGCGGCGGGAAATCGTCTACGCCTGATCTGGCGCAAAGAACCGGCTCGGTCAACGTCTTGTTTTTCGACGGCCATGTTCAAACGCTTCCGCGAGCGCAATTGGCTTGGTGCAACAATGCCACGATGCAGCACGACATGACTTACACGCTTACGAACCAACCCTATCTGCAGCAGTTCCAGCAGGATGCCGCCGCCGGCGGTTATTCCTGGCCCTACTGGCGGTACGACCAGTAAACGGCGAACGCCGGATTACTGGCCGCAGCACTACTGAAAAATTCGCGGGCGAGGGTGCCAAGACCGGCGGGCTTGACAACCCTGGGATAATCGACCGCCCAAGGTTACGAGGAGAAAAATGCGAAACGTCACGTCACTTTCTGTTATGTCCAAGTCGAATCGTCGAATAATTGTCGGAAACGCAACAATTGCGATAACAACCTTATTAACGGCCGCGAACTTCGCGTCGGCTACGGTGTACACATGGAACACCACCAGCGGGAGCTGGCAAACGGCGGCCAATTGGTCGTCGCCCGGCGACGCGGGAGGAACGCCAACCACATCGGGCGATACGGCTCAGTTCACGGATACCACCGCCGATCACACCGCTACTTACACGGGATCGGGCACGACCGGCGCCATTGGCACGATCAGCGTCACGCAAGGATCCGCGTTCAGCAATATCCTGGATTTCCAGCTTACCGGGGTCAGCACGGTCACCGTGTCGAACAGTCTGACGCTTGGTGCTGCAAGCGGCGGTTCCAGTGTCTTGTACGTCAACCCTGTTTCGGCGCCGAGCGGTACCCGGTTGGCCACGATCGCTGCGCCGTCACTCACGCTCAATTCGGGCGGCATCCTTGAACTCACGTCGTACGATAAAGCGAGTGCCGCGGCGAAGTCGCAATTTACTGGAGATGTAACAATCAACGGCGGGACGTTCTATTCCGACCGGGCTTGGGTGGATGCCGCGGAAACCGCGACCAACTCCTATGAGAATACGATCAACGGCGCGGTCACGATGATCAGCGGGACGGTCAGCCTGGGCGTGCATTCACTGACGACGGGCAACGCGAAATTGCTCGGCGGCACGGCCCAATCGACGGTCGACCGACTTATTATCAACGGCAATCTCACGGTCACCGGCGGAACGTTTTCAACCTTGGGCAGCGGCAATGTGCTGTTTCTCAAGGGGCAGGATAACTCAATTCAACTCTCCAGCGGCGGAATCGCCGCGAGCATCAATCTCCAGGCGCCGACGGCGAGCGGGCTCACCCAGACGTTTTTCAGTGACTCCCCTTTGAGCGGGGGCATTCAGCTGCGCCAACTCGGAACCGGGGCGAATTTCGCCGCGACGGTAAAGATGGGGGCGGTCACCGCGGGCAACACTCTATCGACCGGGCTGATCACCTACCAGAACAAAGGCATCGGTGGAACCCAGACGCTTCAGTTGACCAGCAACATCACCACCAGTGCCGTTCCAAATCAGACTGGCAACGTCAATAACACAACGGACGTGCTCGACCTGAATGGCAAGGCGCTCACGGTGACCGACGCCGCGCACTTATACGGCTTGTCGACCAGCGGCACCGGCGGGGTGTGGAACCTGGTGAACACGAACGGTAGCCAAGCTGGGACGATCTCCGCGGCGGGATTCGATCTCCATAGTCCGCCGGGCGGGGCAAGCGTCGGCAGCAACGTCAATCTCGTGGCTACCGGTGCGGGTGGGTTCGCGAACAATCTGGGCAACACGAATGGCGGCACGGTCAATGCCGCATCTACATTCACCTACGCCGGCTCGGCGTCGAGCGCGACGCCGGACACGCTGACCTCGGGTCGATCAATCGGCAATCTTACGGTCGCGCCCGTCTCAACTGGCACGCTACAGCTGGCCAGCATTATTTCAACGGGAAGCGCGAAGACGTCGGTCGCTGCCGGCGGTACGCTCGATCTCAATACGTTCGCATTGAACACGACCGATCTCAGCGTGAATGGCTCGGGCGTCATTAAGGGCAACGTGGGCAGCTCGATCAATATCACGGGGATGTTAGATGGCACGGGCACGATTGGTGCGGCAGCAGGAATTACGGCCGCCGGTACCGTCGCGCCGGGCGGTCTCGGCACCGTCGGAGCGCTGACGATCGGCTTGGGTAGTGGCGCACTCACGCTTAATGCTACCGACACTGCGTCGTTCGATATTGCCGACGCGTCAACGTTCGACAAGCTGACGACCACGTCAGCGGCGATTAATTACGGCGGAGCTTTGGCGCTCAACTTTGCCTTTGCCCCTGTGAACGGGCAGACCTTTGTCCTGTTCAGCGGATTCGGCAGCGAGGTGGGAGGCTTCAGTTCGATCAGCAGCAACTTGAGTTCATCTTCATACACGCTGTCGTTTGCACCCGCGACCGGCACGCTCACCGTTGCGGCGACACCGGAACCGGCGTGCTTGGCTTTGTTCGGGATGTCCGCCCTGATCGGGCTCCACCGTCGGCGAGCTGTGTCTGGCCGGCGCGGCGCATGATGAATTGGAACCTGCTACGCCGTTGAGCAACAGGCGTGCAGGTGGCCGACCAATTCACCTGTGGTCTCCCGTGCCCCGCGGTCTGCGTGGTGTACGGGGGGCCATGCCTGAAGATAAGGCTCTTGCGCAGATCACCGCATTTTGCCGATCAGCTGCCGCCGCACAGTTGATCGGAACGTTTGTCGGAGGCGGGTTTTCTGGCCGTCACGGTCGAGACGGAATCCATGTCTTTCTGAACGGCTTTCACTGGCGGCAGGCAGCTAAGCCGGCACGCTTGGAAGGAGGGGTTT